>NZ_JAUTYT010000008.1:0-281090 GCF_041946075.1 Flavobacterium sp. LAR06
TTAAATCCTGTTATAAGCGTTTTTTTTGTCTAAAAAATAAACCTGATCAAAATAAGGGATGTTTTTCAGTGCCCTCAATTTTATTTGAGACTTTTTTTTGACCTTCTGGTTTTTATTTTTTTTCTTCATTATCCATCTTATCGTCTAATTCAGGTGCTTCACCTTTAAATTTATGAGTATCACCATCATAATTTTCATCATTTGTTAAAACCTCATCATATTCTTTATATTGATGTTTTTTAGTATCACTTTTATCAGCGCCAATCTTTTGATTATTGGGTTTCGGATTTTTATTATTTGTGTTCATAATATGTAATTTTAAGTTTTACTAAAATTACTTTAAATAATTAGCTTGTTACTTATATAATCATTTTTAAAAGTTATAAAATACCACTATTCAGCCAATTATATTTTTTAATATTCATTAAAATTTACGCATAAAGCTGGTGTCCATAATAAACATAATCTTCCATTTTATTTTACTGCAAAATCTTTTACTATTATAAGAAGCCGGTGAATTATATTTTTATGATGACAATCTAATAAACTTCAAAACAACCGAAATGTTTTTTCTAATTATTTAACAATTAGATTCATATTTGGGACAACAATATCTCCATTTGATCCGGAGTAACGCTGTGCAAATACCTCAATATAATCATTGGTATTTAATTCAGTTGAAGCATTTAATGGAAGGACTACAATGTCCGATGCGGCCGCGCCTCTACCATAAATTTTAGACTGAGATATAATGGTTCCATTCTTAGCAATATAAATTATATAAATGCCTGCCGCTGGAACCTGAAAAGAAATAGAACCTGTAACTTGAAAAATTCTTTTCTTTTTTCCGAGATATTTCAGGCGGTAAGGAACGCCGTCTGTAGAAAAGCGAAATAAATTTGATGCTGTCGAGACTGTAGTTCCAGTTCCGACTCTTACAATATTACTGGGATTTGCACCGTTTGTAAAAGAAACACCAATGCCAGTACCTACAGCGTAGTCTATAGCTAAATCTCCTACAGCATTTGCATCTGTCTCGGTAGGAATTCCTGCAGCCCTAACTGACCAGCTGTTGTTGAAGTTATACCCCGTGTAAGTTCCTGTAGTGTATGGTTTAACATAATTAGCAGGAGTAGCACCGGTAAAAACAACAGATTCTAAAACAGCATCGCCACTAATTGTAAGACCCGCTGTAGAAACATCCACACCATATGCTCCGGGACCAACATTAGAGAAACCTCCTTGTTTTTCTATCAAATTAAATGTTCCGGTAAATTTTTCATACGTGCCTGCATTATTGATAAACCATGCCTGGTTGCTCAATAGCAACTGACCGATATTATTGTAAGTAATACCATTTGTATTTCCTGAAAAATTGACGATACTCAAAAAAACTAATCCATAACCAGATATAGTTCCAACACTTGTTGCATTTGCAATTATGGTATCTCTAAGTAAAAAGGTTGAGGTCGATGACGCAGCATTTAAATTAAATACAGTTGCGCCTGGTGTTGTAATAGTAAGGTTTCTAATGCTGCCGCCCGCAGTACCATCAAAAAGAACGCCTGATGTTTTCACTATAATATCTTCATTAGCATCCAAACCGTCCAGATAGGCGTTATTTAAATCTATAGGCAAATTAAACACGACCTGGCCATTAATTTCATACAATGTATTGGCATTTAAAACATATTTGGCACCCGCACCAGCTGTTAATTCCGCAGCAAGAACAACAGCCAGGTTGTCGCCGGCTCTAATTCGCTTGAAATTTAATCTTGGAAGGGTTCCGCCACTAAGAATTGCCCAGGACGAAGTAGTAGAATTATAGTAATAAAATGATTTTACATCAGTATCATAAACAAGCAATGCATCAGCAGGAGATGCAATTGCGTTTCTCTGTACTGTGGTCATTCTCGGTGCAAGTATACCTTGAGTAGTAGAAGTAATATCTAAAACAGAACTTGCGTTCGGTGTAACAGTTCCAATACCAATTTGTGCGTGTCCAATAAATGTTAAAAAGAAAAACAGTAATACTATCATTCTTGTATTTTTTGGAGTAGATATATTTATCATAATTTCTCTATTTAGGGTTGCTTGTGATTTCCAATTTTATACTTTAATTATCTGTTTGAGTTTGAGATAACCACTTTCTGTGTCAATTTTTCATTGTCTGTTGTTAAAAACTCAACGATATAAATTCCCTGACTTAAGCCATTAGTTGAAAAAGAAAAATTGGAATCTGCTCCCAAATCCTTTTTGGATAAAACTACCTTACCCAGTATATCGTAGATTTTAAAAGTCTTAATTGCAATATTATTGGGGTTTGATGCTTTTAAAGCATTGTTATTATTGTCCTGAAAAATTATAAATTGCTTTTCATTTAGTTCAACTACACCCAGTGTCTCGCTTGTAAAGGTGATTTTAAATCTGTCCGAATATATCCCGGGAGCAACGGTTACCTGATAACCTTCATTTTTAATATCATGATAGGATTGATCAAGAGCATCATAAAGATAAATGGACTGAGAAGTGTCAAAGTTGATTACTTCGGGAATGTAAAATTTAAATGTAGCACTAGTTGTTGCTTTTACTGTTAATGGTATTTTTTTGGCCTGGTCAAAATTTACTCCCTGAATAACATAACTACCATTTTCAATCCGGAAAGCGACATCATTTGGAGGACTCGTATCCATGTTTAGGGCATCGATACCAATATCTACTCCGTCTGTAGCCTCAGGCAAAAAAGCCAGTGCCAGCTGTCGGGTAAACTTATTGTCAATAATTGTATTTAATTTAAAATACTGGAAAATGACTGCTTCATCATTATTGTCCGTTTTATTAGCTGTATCTTTTGTCTGTTTTTCAAACTGAGAAACACCTACGCCTTCTTTGGTAAATACACGATGTGCGTTTTTGAAGGTCGCTGTACCATTAGCATTGGCAAAAACTACAAATCCCTGACCTATTGGTGCATATCTGCGGGGGATAGATAATGAGGACGACAAACCTGTTGTATTCAAAGTTCCATCCTGATTGTAAGAATTGAAGGTTGCCGGTACATATACACCATCAACACCCAGAGACATTGGTGAATAACTTCCGTAACCACCTCTATAAGCGGCCAGATAATGAGAATTCACTGTTTTGTCCTGTTCCCAAAAATAGGCGATTCCTCCAGCTGCCACATTATCCGAATCTAATAGAAAAGCATTTAAATGTAATGCCGATGGATATGGATTACCCGTTAAGGTTGAATTATTAGCGCCTAAATTGATAGTAATATTTCCATCATTTGGCTTTCCTCTAAAATCATATCGCTGGGCACTTCCGGGGTTGTTTACAATCCCTGTTCCTTCGGGATTAGTACTATCTGTTCCGCTGGTTCCTTTCATAGAAAAACCTTCTCCGGCAGCTAATGTACTTGCATTACCAACAAACACCCATTGCGAATAATTATTGGCGTTAATTAGTTTATAAATCCACACTGATGAAATTGCAAGCGGATTCGCTGTTCCATTGTAATTACTCACAATTGTTGCAGGATTTGATAACGTTGATGTGGTTGGCTGATTTAGCATTGTAATCCCGAAACTTTCATTTCCGACAATGGAGGCAGTTGCATTTCCCACGGGTGAACACCAATAATTATATTCAAAATTATCGCTTGTTCCTTCCTGATACACCGATAATTTACCCTGCCCGATATTGGTAGATGAAAGAGTTGTACCCTGAATTAATTGTCCATTATTTCGAAGGTATAAATTCGAGTTTGCTTCTAAATTAATGTTTTGCTTCACAAAAAGAATTTCATTTTTAACGTACATACTGGCAGTAGATCCAAAATAAATCTGAGCTAAACATTTTGTAGTGCTAAGTAGTAATAAGAATAGTATTTTTTTCATAATTCCAATTTAGAGGTACAACAAAACAACATACATAATTATAAATCGAAGGAGTAGCACAGGTGCTATGCTTTTTTTTTTCCTACTATAAAAAGACCTAATAAAATACCCGTACCAATTAAAAATAAGATTTGATCATCAATAGACACAGGTAATCCCACAGGAGGAGGAATCGTAGGTGGCGGGGGGCCGCCTTGAAACGAATAAATCTTCAGTGATAAAAAAAATAATAAGAATACAGTTAACATTGTCATTTTACATTTCATAATATTTAATTTTGGGGCATTGAATAGCTGCTAAAACAAAGTTCTAGAGAAAAAAATAAGATATTATCAGATGAAATTTTGAATATAAAAAGGACTTATATTCCTAATAATTTAGATTGCAGTAGGTAATTCCCTTTTGCATCTTAATGTTTTTGGTTTTGTGAAATTACGATTTATCTTACATAATAAACTTACATCTAAAACTTAAAAAGTTATATAATTCCCATGTAAGACTTCGTAAGAATCACATTTTCAAAAGAATACATTTTACCATATTTTCTATATGATTTCTTTTTTAAAATTGAATTTCACCCAAAAAATGATAAACTAATCTTGTACTGGTGCACTTTTGTTTTAAATTTGCGGCATCAAACAGATATAAGCTTATTTTCTTAGAGAGGTACTCAAGACAAATAGCATAATTCAAGGAAGTAATAAAAGTGGAGGATAAACAAACAAGCTGGTCTACTTGTCCTGAATGTCAGGGACGAGGCAAAAAAAGTCAAAGGCTCAGTAAGAAAGTACGACTCCGCTACCAAACCGAACTCGATCAGTTTGAAAAATCGAATGGTGAGGGAAAAACTCCTGTTCGTCCTAAAGCGCACTTATATTTATGTCTGAATTGTTCCGGATCGGGATTAATTACTTCTGACACCTCTCCTATTGCTGATATTGAAAACTATCCTCACGTTGCTATTATTGGTGGCGGTATTGGCGGAGTGGCGCTGGCGGTAGGTTGTTTACACCGTGGTATTCCTTTTACTCTCTATGAACGCGATACTAATTTTGATGCACGATCTCAAGGTTATGGACTTACCTTGCAACAAGCCAGTAAAGCGATTGAGGGGCTTGGTATATTTTCTTTAGAAGAAGGTGTAACCTCAACAAGACATTTGGTTCACACTACTGATGGGAAAGTGATTGGAGAATGGGGAATTAGAAAGTGGCTACAATCAGAGGCTAAAAATTCTCTAAAGCGTACCAATATTCATATAGCCCGTCAATCTTTGCGTTTAGCTTTGTTAGAACAACTAGGTGGAGACAAAAAAGTACAATGGGGACATCAATTAGTAGATTTTAAAGAAACTGATGATGAGTCTGTTACTCTATCTTTTCAGGTTAATGATGAAATAAAGAACGTTAAGGCTGATCTTGTTATAGGCGCTGATGGAATTCGAAGTTCTGTCCGACGATTATTGATTGGTGAAGAAACTACTCCTTTGCGTTATCTTGGCTGTATTGTGATATTGGGTATTTGTCCCTTAAGTGCGTTAAAAGACCTTGAAAGTTCTCTTCTGGATTCGGCTACAGTATTTCAAACTGCAAACGGTAATGAACGAATCTACATGATGCCATACACATCCGACTCTATAATGTGGCAGCTTAGTTTTCCGATGACAGAGGAAGAAGCTAAAGTATTAAGTGCTCAGGGAACTCAGGCACTCAAGGAAGAAGCTTGTCGCAGAACGCAATGGCACACTCCTATTCCACAGATTATAGCCGCAACTTTGGAAGCTCAGATTTCCGGTTATCCTGTATACGACAGGGAATTACTTAGTTCAGAATTATTAGAGAAAAGTGGTAAAGCTACTTTGATTGGAGATGCAGCCCACCCTATGAGTCCTTTTAAAGGACAAGGTGCAAACCAAGCATTACTGGATGCACTCTCGCTAGCTCGAGGCATTGCAAAAGGATGTAAATCTTTAGCTCATTGGAAGAAAAATGGTCTAAGAGAAAGTGTTTTAACTGAATTTGAATCCGAAATGTTAGAACGCAGTGCTGTTAAAGTGAAAGATTCTGCTGAGGCTGCGGAATTCCTACATTCTTACATTGTGCTTCATGAAGGCGATGAACCCAGAGGAAGGTGTTTAAAGAAGAAAGATTTTTAGCCTTCTTCTACTTTATATAATTGGGCGAAACACATTTCTGCCAGTATTCCACTATACTTTTTATCATATCTTTCATTTCTATAAAATCGTATGGTTTTATAAAAAATCCCTGTACCGATTTTGAATAGGCTTCTACAACATGTTTTTGTTCTGCACCTGTTGTAAAAAATAAGTAAGGAATGGACTTCATTCTTAAATCTTCATTTTCATGAATTTTTGAACGCAACTCGATCCCGTTTAATTTGGGCATATTGATGTCTGAGAAAATAATAAAGGGCTCGATAGCTGTTGTTGTAAGATAATCAAGTGCTGATTCTCCATCACTAAAAAAAATAATTTCATTCTTATAATGAAGTTCTTTAAATACCAACCCAAGGATTTCCTGATCATCCTGATCATCTTCTATAATGATTATTGGTCCTCCCTTGTTCATAAATTTTTCAACTTTAAGGTTATTTATACTGATGGGAAAGGTACTCTTTTAAATTAAACGGAATACAAAATTTCCGAAAGCAAGTGCCAAAGTCGTTAAAAATCATGATCTTGTATTCACTTACTTTTTATAATACTATAAATAAGTAAGCGTTTAATCAGTTAATTTCACTATATTCGTTAAAAACCATAATTTCCTTAATTTAAATTTAAGGTTTCCGTTCTAATAATTACTAAAATATAGGTGCTTTTCCAGCAAATTACTGCCATTATTTTTCTAAATATAACTTCGCATTATATGAATATTAAAGAAAAAAATGACAAAAAGGAAACACTCCTTTCTCCAGATCAGATAACTTTTCATCAAAAAGAAAAGAATCAAAACAGTACAGCTCCAGACATCTCAAAAAAAGGGCTGTCAACTCCGAATAATCAAAAGACAAACAAAACTTTAGAAATTGAGCCTCTAATTACAAAATCTGCCCTTCAGAATAATGAAAAACAGCTGGCAGAAATTCAAATCTTAAAAGAACAGTTAAAGGCAAAAGAGCAGTTACTAAACAATCACATCAACGCCATAAATACTACTAATGCTTCAATTGAGTTCGATCTCGAAGGCAATATTTTAAGTGTCAATCAAATTTTTCTTGCCATTATGGGCTATAGTGAAATTGATTTACTGGGAAAACATCATAGTGTTTTTGTTGATCCCTCCTACTCAAAATCGAATGCTTATAAATTATTTTGGACCAGTTTAAAAAAAGGGATGTATCAAAAAGATGAATTTATTCGCGTTGCTAAAAATGGAAAATTAATATGGCTTTTGGGTAGTTACACACCCATTTTAGACATTCACGGCAAACCCTATAAGATCTTAAAAATTGCTACAGACATTACGCTTGCCAAAACACAATTTTTACAGTTGGCTGTTCAGGCACAAGAGAAGGAAAAAAGAGCATCAGAATTGGTTATTGCAAACAAGGAACTTGCTTTTCAAAATGTAGAAAAAGAAAAACGTGCAGCCGAACTCGTTGTCGCCAATAAAGAACTGAAATTTCAGAACGGACAAAAAGAGGAACGGGCATCTGAATTAATCATTGCTAATAAAGAACTCGCTTTTCAGAATAAAGAGAAAGAAAAACGTGCTGCAGAACTAGTTATTGCCAACAAGGAGCTAAAGTTTCAGAATGAACAAAAAGAGCAAAGAGCATCTGAATTAATCATTGCCAATAAAGAACTTGCCATTCAGAGTAAAGAAAAAGAAAAACGTGCCGCGGAGTTGATTATTGCCAATAAGAAATTAGCAGCCGAAAATATTCTGAAACAAAAAAGAAAAGTGGAGAAAGAAAAGCGTGCAGCCGAATTGATTGTTACCAATCGGGAACTTGCTTATCAGGAAAAACGTACTAAAGAATTGACACTTGCAAACGATGAGCTCAAGAAAGCTCAGGAAGAACTGGAGTCCTTTTCTTATTCTGTTTCGCACGATCTTCGGGCACCAATACGTGCCATTAATGGATATACACAAATTCTAATCGAAGATCATAGTGATGCCATTGACGATGATGGAAAAAATGTACTCAACGGCATCATAAAAAATTCCAATAAAATGGGAGTTCTTATCGATGATTTACTAGCCTTCAGCAAATTAGGTCGTAAACAGGTATCCTCTATGGATATAAATATGAAGTCACTTGTAAATACTGTTATAAGCGATTTAACCATTGAAAAAGGCGAAAACACACCAATATTCGAAATCGATGAACTTGCTCCGGCAAATGGAGATCCGTCTTTAATTAAACAAGTATGGATCAATTTAATTTCAAATGCAATTAAATATTCAAAATATAAATCAGAAACCCGAATTAAGATAACATCAACTTCCAAAAATGATAAAATTATCTATAGTATAAAAGATTGGGGAGCCGGTTTTGACATGGAATATTATGATAAATTATTTGGTGTCTTCCAGCGTCTGCACTCACAGGAGGAGTTCTCAGGAACAGGCATCGGACTTGCGATAGTGCAAAAAATAGTAAACCGACACCATGGAACAGTGTGGGCAGAATCAAAATTAGATGCAGGTGCAAAATTTTACTTTAGCCTGCCAGATATTAAACATTAAAAAATAAAAAAATGAATTACGACGATATTGAAATTTTATTTGCCGAAGACAGCATGGAAGATGCTACACTAACTATACGCGCCTTAAACAAAAGCGGTTTTACAAACAAACTTTTACATGTAAAAGACGGAGCCGAAGCGCTTGATTTTATGTACTGTAGAGGAATTTATTCCGAAAGAAATCCAAAATCGCATCCAAAACTTTTTCTTTTGGATTTAAAGATGCCAAAGATGTCCGGAATACAGGTGCTTGAAAAAATTAAAGGTGATATTCAATTTAAATCAATTCCGGTAGTTATCCTGACTTCTTCTCAAGAGGATCCCGATATAGCTAAATGCTACAGTTTGGGAGCCAACAGTTATATCGTAAAACCAGTAGACAGTAGTAATTTTTTTAATGCCATAAAAGATATGGGTATGTACTGGATGATACTCAGTCAGCCAGCACTCTAAAGTTAGAAGCGAACAATTATTTAATCTGAAACTATGATTCCTTATCAAATTAAAAAAGATATAAAAGTTTTGTTATTAGAAGACAATACTGCTGATGCGGACTTAATAGTAAGGCATTTGACAAAATCTGGATTGTCATTTAGCTCAAAAATAGTGGAATCCCGAAAAGCTTTTGAAGAATCACTTGATACTTTTTGTCCGGATATTATATTATCAGATTATTCACTACCCGCGTTTGATGCGGGTTCTGCCTTTAAAATAATTAAAGACCGGGAACTCAATATACCTTTTATAATTATTTCAGGTACTATTGGTGAGGAAAATGCCGTAATGCTTATAAAAGAAGGTGCTACAGATTATGTATCTAAAAATAATTTTTCGTCTTTACTGCAAAAAATTACACGTGCCCTTAAAGAAGCTGAGGAACTAATTGAAAAAGAAGACCTCCTCCAGAAACTAAGGATACAAACTGCAGCACTGCTTATAGCAAATCAGGAACTGGAATTTCAAAACGCTGAAAAAGAAAAAAGGGCTATTGAATTGCTAAATGCAAATAAAGAGCTGCTTGCCTTCAATTTTATCTCCAGCCATGATCTTCAGGAGCCGCTTCGAAAAATTCAAATCTTCATTTCAATCATGATGGAAAAAGAAATGAAAACCATGACCGAAGACGGAAAAAACAATTTGAACCGTATACATGTCGCAGCAACAAGAATGAGACAACTCATAGAAGACTTGTTAGATTTTTCCAGGGTCAGTACAGTCGACAATCAATACGAAACAACTGATCTACAAGACATTATTGATGATGTAAAATTAGAACTTAATGATACTATCCATCATAAAAAAGCTATTTTTAAAATAAATAAATTGATGCCGGTTAATATTATGGCCTTTCAGTTTAGACAGCTAATTTACAATCTAATAAGCAACTCTCTAAAGTTTTGCTTACCTGAAGTTCCTCTTCAAATTACAATACATTCTTCGATTCTTAAAAATGAAGAATTTAGAGCGCTTAATTTGCCAAACAGTCCGCAAATTTGTGATTACTGGAATTTTACTTTTCAGGATAACGGAATTGGTTTCGAAGCGCAGTACAATCAAAATATCTTTGTCATCTTTCAGAGACTGCATCATACTGAGGATTATTCCGGAACTGGAATTGGTTTAGCCATAGTAAAGAAGATTGTAGAGAACCACAACGGAATTATAATTGCTGATGGGAATCTAAATAAGGGCGTTACATTTAACATCTACATACCAATTAATAAAAACTTTAAGAAAATCCCGGAAGATTTAAAAACCGATAAACAATTTTCAGAAGTTATTGCTAGTGATTTACATAGCGAATATGAAATGCATTAGTCTCCGTAGATGTTCTGCTAAAATTAATTAAATTAGCTAAAGAATATTTTCTGATCAGATAAAAATCAATCAAATAACATTTTAATCTGATCTAATATCTGCAATGGTATATCTAAATATTTCAAAAAAAACAGACTGTGTAGTTAAATACAACATTAATTTTTCCTTTTATAAATTAAAAGAATGCTTGATAACTTCCCTTTTTATCTTGGTATATTAATAGTTATTTTATTGCTGATTATGATAGCAAATAAAATAAAAGTGGCTTATCCTATTTTGCTTGTATTAGCGGGATTGGCCATTAGTTTTATTCCGGGTGTACCCGTAATTAATATTGAACCTGAACTCATATTTTTTATTTTCCTTCCTCCTCTACTTTATGAAGCTGCCTGGACCGTTTCGTGGAAGGAAATGTGGCGCTGGCGACGAATAATTACAAGCTTTGCTTTTGTTGTCGTTTTTCTGTCAGCTCTTTCAGTTGCACTTGTTGCCAATTATTTTATTCCTGGATTTTCGCTGGCATTAGGGTTTGTATTGGGTGGAATTGTATCTCCACCAGATGCAGTTAGTGCAGGTGCTATTTTAAAGTTTGTCAAGGTACCAAAAGCAATCTCCTCTATTCTGGAAGGCGAAAGTTTATTGAATGATGCGTCTTCCTTAATCATTTTCAGATTTGCTATGATCGCTGTCGCAACAGAGCAGTTTATATTCGTTAAGGCTGCCACAAGTTTTAGCTGGATGATAATTGGCGGAGTATCTATAGGATTACTAATAGGATGGCTTTTTATGAAAGCACACAAGTACTTACCTACTGATACAAATGCAGATATTGTCCTGACGCTTCTTACACCTTACATTATTTACCTGGCCGCTGAAGAAGTGCATTGTTCCGGGGTTTTGGCTGTAGTAAGCGGAGGTTTGCTTTTATCGAATAACAGACATCGTTTTCTTACCAGCAAATCTCGTTTGCGCGGTGTAAATGTTTGGGAGAGCCTCTGTTTTATATTAAACGGATTCGTTTTTATGTTAATTGGACTAGATCTTCCGCAAATTACCAAAGGCCTTGAAGAAGTAAGCCTTCCTTCAGCAATTGGGTTTGGTGTGCTGATTACGTTGGTTTTAATGGTGAGTCGAATACTTTCTTCGTATGGAGCCGTACTTGTAACAATGATTGCCCGTAACTTCATCACTGTAGCGGATACAAGAAATCCCGGTATAAAAACACCTTTTATACTCGGCTGGACCGGAATGCGCGGTGTTGTTTCTCTAGCCGCAGCATTATCAATACCTGTTTATTTAAATAACGGAAATGGTTTTCCGCAGCGAAACCTTATTTTGTTTATCACTTTTATTGTAATTCTTCTGACTTTAGTCATTCAGGGCCTAACGCTGCCTTACTTCATCAAAAAAATTAATCTTACAGATATTTATGATCCTATACCGCGCGAAGAGGCGTATAATGCGGTTCGAAAAGAATTAGCAGAACACGCTATAAAGTATCTAAAAACGCATTATAGCGGAGAAGTTGAAAACAATACACCATTGCAGCATCTCATCCAAAAATGGGAACTTCACAGCAATGGAATAGACGACGAATCGATTGGAGAAGAACTTAAAGTTATTTATCTCGATCTGTTAAACGAACAAAGACAATGGCTGATTGATAAAAACAAGGAAGATCAAACTTTAGACGAATCCATAGTCAGAAGGCAAATGTATTATTTGGATATTGAAGAGGAAAAGTTGCGCTTTCTTTAAAATTTAATTAATTTGATTGAGTAACTGTCTAACGCTAAATTTAAGCATATGAAAATCTTACCATCGAATTCTACTTTACTCATTATTGACGTACAGGAAAAACTATTACCGAAAATTTACGAAAATGAAGAAGTGATGAAAAGTGTCTCCTGGGTTGTAGATTTAGCACAAACCATTGGTATTCCAAATCTTTTGACTGAGCATTGTCCTCATAAAATAGGAACAACACCAGCGGTTTTAAGAGATAAATTCGAAGAAAAAGATATTGTAACAAAAGTCTATTTTTCTGCTGTTCGCGAGGGAAATCTTACTGATAAAATCCAAAAAGAAAGAAAACAAATTATTGTTGCAGGAACTGAAGTGCACATTTGCGTACAGCAAACTGTTCTGGATCTTTTGGAATTGGATTATCAGGTTTTTATTCTTGATTCGGCCGTTGGCACCCGAATTTCACATGATAAAGAAAGAGCGCTTGAAAGAATGAGTAAAAACGGTGCTGAAATAATCACACCAGATATGCTGGCTTTTGAGTGGCTTGAAAAAGCAGAAACACCACTCTTTAAGGAAGTACTTACTAAATTTATTAAATAATATAAAAAAACCACAGCATTAGATTCAGAAGAAGTTTATACTGCGGTTTTAGTTTTCTACAATTTTTTACTTAAATCTGATTCTTACTATTTAATAAAAGCTAAAATATCAGCATTAATAGTTGCTGCATCTGTCGTTGGCATTCCGTGACATAAACCTGGATAAGTAATTAATTTTCCATTTTTAACCAATTTAGCAGCTCTTAAAGCTGTTGGCACATAAGGAACGATCTGATCGTCTTCTCCATGTAATATAAGTACGGGCTTATCTACACTTTTCAAATCTTCTGTAAAATCCGTTTCCGAAAATGCTTTTATACAGTCATAATGTGCTTTAATTCCTCCATTCATTCCCTGACGCCACCAATTATCCTGAATTCCTTTTTTTATATCAGCCCCTTCTCTATTGTATCCGTAAAACGGGAACGTTATATCGTGATAAAACTGTTGTCTGTTAGTGGCTGTATTCAAACGAATATCATCAAATACTGCGATTGGAACTCCGTCTGGATTGTTATCATCCAAAATCATATAAGGCGTTACGGCACTAATCAATATTACTTTTGCCACCCTGCTTCCGTATTTTGCAGCATATCTTATGGCTTCTCCGCCTCCGGTTGAATGTCCGATATGTATGGCATCTTTCAAATCTAAAAATGCTGTAAGTTCTGCTACATCAGCTGCGTAAGTATCCATTTCATTTCCTTTATACGTTTGTGTAGATCTTCCATGCCCACGTCTGTCATGCGCAATTACCCGGAATCCCTGATCAAGGAAATATAACATCTGTGCATCCCAGTCATCTCCTGATAATGGCCAACCGTGATGAAAGAAAATAGGCTGTCCTGTTCCCCAATCTTTATAATAAATTTCTGTTCCGTCTTTAACTGTAATCGTACTCATTTTACTTTTTTTTAATGGTTATTAATCACTTTAAATTGAATTCACTTTTATAGTTTTTCATACCAGTCCAAAATATAATCGGCCACCATTTCCCATCCGTTTTCTCCACAGATGAAATGGCTTTTACCCTGAAAAATTTTGAGATCGACACGACTTTTTTTGTCTTTGTATTTATTGGCTAAAGTTGTTGTAAGGGATGGTGGGAAAATATTGTCACTACCTCCTCCAATAAATAGAATAGGTTCGTGTGATGTACTAAAATCAATGTTAGAAAAAGAATTTAGGACCAACTCACGGCTTACTTTATAACTTTCAGGGACTGCATAAGTTGCAAAAGCATCTGCTCTTTCACTTTCTGGCAGTGTATTAAAAAAACATTTATCATACCACTCACGGCTTCCCATAAAATACTTTTTACCAGAAAAAAAGCCAAATGCCGGTATCACTGATTTTAATGTTTGTATTGGAGGAAATACATTTTTAGGCGGTGCACCATCTATACTTACAGCTGCCGCTACTTTATTTAATTCTAACAATTTCATCGCTGCCATTCCCGCCATTGAATGTCCAATAACTAATGGTTTTTCAGGAAGACTGTCGATCAGTTTCGAAATGTTGTCAACCACATCTATAAAACCTGTTTTAGTAAGTGCAGGATGTACCTGATTTCTTAAAGCTGCAGGTTTTCCATCATGTCCCGGATTAGCAGGTGTATAAACCGTATATCCTTTTTGTTCGTAATACGTTTTCCACTTTGCCCAGCTAACGTCATTTACAAAGTTTCCGTGGATGAGAATTATGTATTTTGATTTTGTCATAAGAATTAATATTTAAGGATTAATAATGTATTATCAATGACGATTTTAAAATTTCAAGCTTTAATTACTATTCCAACAACTGTCTTTTTTTGAATAAATGACATTGTTTACCTGATTTTTCAATTCTAAAATACTAATACAATCTTTACACCTAAATTACAAATAACTTATTATCAATCAATTAAATAAAAAATGTTTTTTACTACTCGCTACATTTCGCTAATTTTTAATGCCATTTGTGATATATAACAAGAAATAGCTTTTCCTTAAAAAGTACTGGAATCGCTCTGTTATTTATCGGAAAAACTGATAGGAATTATACCTTTTTAAACTAAAAAATACTATCCGAAACTGAATATTCGATCCAGCTCAATGATAGAAGTTCCATTGGGTAAAACTTTTGGAGCAATTGCCAATTTCTTCGCCAAAATAGTAGTTGCCAATGGCTTGAATTTTCTAAACAATCCTATTGCATTGGCTGCTCTTAGCAGATTATCCATGATTTTCTCACCTAATCGATCTGTGCCAACTCTTGACAACAATCCAGGTTTGAAAATAATATATTGTGGGAAATCAAGTTCTGCAATTTTATCTTCCAATTTCCCTTTTATCTGAGAATAGAAAACCTTGCTCTTTGCAGCAGCACCATAAGCAGATAACAAAACAAAAGATGGAACTGCGTTTTCTCTTGCTAGTCTTGCAAACGTTGCGGGAATATCAAAGTCTATTTTAGTTTGATTTTCCTTGGAGCCGGCAGCTTTAAGCGTTGTTCCTAAACAAGAAAAAAACACGTCACCAATAATTACATCTTTGTAAGAATCTATATTAGAAAAATCGATAATTTGTTCTGTCAACTTGGGATGTTGTTTTCCGATAGATCTCCTAACGAAAATAGTAACTGAGGTATAAGCCGCATCTTCTAAAAGTTGGTCAACCAAAAATTCTCCTGTCGAACCTGTTGCTCCAATAACTAATGCTTTCATAATATAAATTTAAAAATTCCTTTTTAACTGTTTTACTGTTTTTCCTCCGGACTCCATCTCGAAATTGGTTTTCAATTTACATTGTTATCAAAATTTCATTTAAGGTAAGGATATAAAAAACTTAACTACCTTAGATAGCGTTCTAACAAATGTAAAAAAAAAGCTAAACTCCTCGTTTAGCTTTTTTTTCTTTTAACCTATTTAGAAATTCTCTTATTTTTTTGCGTTTTTAAACTTTATGTTTTACTTCTACAAGTCCGGTACTTTCACCAAATATACCCACCTGACTTTCTGAAATCATTTTATGGGGATATCCTAAATCAATTGTGCTTATTTGATTAAGGTTTTCAATCTCTTCGCTGGAAAGTGTAACATTTAGTGAATTCAAATTATCAGCAAGCTGCTGTTCGTTTCGTGGGCCTAAAATTGTCACAGTAGATAACCCGCTATTGTCGTGTTTTTGTCTTAGCCAAGCTAAAGCTATGTCTAATATTTTGGTTCCTTTTTCATTCGCAATATTTTCTAGCATATTTAAAATTTCAGTTTCCCTGTTGCCCGTTTCACCTTTTAATAATGCTCCTCCCCAAGCTTGTTGTCTTGAAGTCTCATCTTTCAAATTCGAACGATATTTACCAGTTAGTGTTCCTCCGGCTAATGGAGACCAAAAAGCAGCTCCCAAACCTAGTGATTCCGCCATAGGTAATAATTCGCGATCTGCTCCTCTTTCAATTAAATTGTATTCTATTTGTATTCCTGCAACCGGAGCCCATCCACGAAGCTCGGCAAGCAACGCTGCATTTGCTATCTTCCACGCAGGAAAATTGGAGAATCCGGTGTACAAAATTTTCCCCTGACGAACCAAATCATCCATTGCTCTCATAATTTCTTCAATTGGTGTCTGTCCATCAGAAAGATGCGCCCAATAAATATCTAAATAATCAGTATCCAGACGTTTTAAACTTTGTTCAACAGAATGAATTATATTTTTTCTGCTGTTTCCTGTAGTCAATAATGTAGACCCTCCAGTAGAGAATTTAGAAGAAAGTATTAAATCGTGGCGTTTTTCTTTGATAAGATTTCCAAGGATTTCTTCTGATTGGCCCAATTGGTAACCATCGGCTGTATCAATAAAATTACCTCCCGCTTCAATGTATTTATTGAATATGTTTTTTGAGGTTTCTTCGTCGGAACCATGTCCCCAACGTGTTCCAAAGTTTCCTGTTCCTAATGCCAGTTCCGACACTCTTAGTCCGGTTTTCTGTCCGAAAATTTTGTATTTCATAATATAAAAAGCTTAAATTTTATTTTGTACTAATAGGTACAAAATATATTAAAAAAAATCACCCGATCATATCGAGATTAAATTTTATTAGCGCCGCCAAAGAAGCGTCGTTCATATTCATTCGTTTGGTAATATTAATTCCGTTCCATAAATTAAGCAGATGACTTCCCAGAAGTTCAGCACTTTTATCTGTTTTGATAATATTTTTGTCTTTGCTTTCCTGGATGATATCAACAAAGATCTTTTCTAACTCAAAGAGAAGTTTTGCTATCATTTTTCTGGTATATTCATCTTTTGCTGCCATTTCAACTAAAGCATTTCCCATGAAACATCCTTTTGCCTTATGTATATTGGCACCTTCTGAAAGTTCAAGAAAAAAAGTTTTCAGATACTCAAAAGGATTTTGGCTCTCCGAAATTTCTTTTCTCAATCGTGAAAGCAAATTAGAAGCAAACTGCTGCAGTGATTTTTCGTAAAGTTCTTTTTTACCTCCTTTGAAAAAAAGATAAAAACTTCCTTTACCAATTCCCATGGCTTTTAACAATTCTTCGGCTGAAGCGGCTTCATATCCTTTCTCCCAAAAGACCTGCGCGGCTTTTGAAATCACTTCCTGTTCGTCGAATATTTTTGGTCTTCCAGCCATTTTGAATTAATTATGGGTTAAAGATATAATATTGTACCGATTAGTACAAAATAAGATTAACTCTTTAACAGAAAATTAACAAAACTCGTATACAACTAACTAACTAACAGCTATTTATACTTGTTTTTTAAATATTTAAATATAGAGGATAAGATGAAGGCCTATTTTTTAACTTCCAGAAATTATTGTTTTTCAAAATAAAGATAGCTGGTGCTACTACTTACGTCGCGTAATCTTATTTGCGAATTATTAAACTCAAACAATTTCCAACTATTATTTAGTTTACCAAGCAGTTCTGTACTGAAATTTAGTTTTAATTCTCTAATATTATTCTGTACAGTACTTTCCCAAGTGCCCGTTGCTGAAGTAGTTCCGTTGCTGGCAACTACAGATTTGTCGCTTTTGAAAACAAATGAGTAACCGTTGTAAGAGGAAGTTTTTTCTGAATCGTCAAAATAATAAGGTATTTCCCAGGAACCACTTGTTATAGTTGAAGCAAAATCAAGTGTTACAAGATTATTTTCCGGACAATAATCAATGGCATATTTTATAGCATTTTCGAAGTCTAAATTATTTGTAATAGACTTTGTTTGATTATGGTAATCCATTATAGAAATTGGATACTGCAATGAAATATATTGACTGCCCTTCAGGCTTTTTATAAAATTAAAAAACGCCTGATCACTTGTAATCGATACAGATCCTGCTACCTGATTTGCACTGTTATAGGTATTTATTGTAATAGGATAATTAATGTTTAATCCATTTATTTTCGATAAAAGATCTGGATACATATTCCAATAATCGATTAAAGAATTAAAATCAGCCTCATTCGGAATATTTTTTTCGATGTAATTGTAATACACCATCGTTACTGGAAAACTTATTTTTACAATATCATCATCGGTAGTGCTTTCGTTGATATTATCCATTACTTTTTGATAATCTGCTTTGGTGTTAACAGCAATTTGCTCGTTATTAACCGTAACGGTATAAGGTAGTTTTATAGTGCAGTAAGTCGAGCCGTCAATTATATTATCCTGCACTGTTTGCACCATTGCCACCCTTTGCAAATAACTCGTTAGAGGAGAAACATTTGTAATTGTTCCCTGTGCATTATTGTTTTGCTCATCCATTTCACTTTGACAAGAAAGTAAGAACAAGAAAACTGCTATTGACAAATATTTTTTCAGAGGGAACATATTGATATTTTTACAAATGTAATAAAATTTAAGAAACTGGTTTTTAATAAATTCGGCATCAAGGCTTTTGGTTTCATTTTTTCTATTTTTGAATTACGCTAACAAATAACATTTCTTACTTGTATAAAACAATCTGTTTTCCTTTTACCCTACTTAAAGCAAAAACAAATACTTTTACAGCGTACAAACCGAAAATCCAAATGCTAAATAAAAACCAATCAAATACTTGTGACGAAATAATTTTTTCGTCTTTTTTTAAAAGTCAGATAAAAGCACTGCGAAATTTTCTTTTCTACAAATTTGGCAACATGGATCAGGCAGAAGATTTGGCACAGGAAGCATTTGTCAAACTTTGGCAAAACTGTTCTTCTGTACCGCTGGAAAAAGCAAAATCATACATTTATACCATTGCAAACAACAGTAGTCTTAACGAAGTGGCACACCAAAAAGTTGTTTTGAAATATGAAAAAAACTTTACCGGTCTGGACAAAACAAATGAAAATCCAGAATACCTTCTCGAAGAAAAACAATTTCAGGCCAAACTTTTGAAGGCTATTGAAAACCTAAACGAAAAGCAACGTGTTGCTTTTTTGATGCATCGAATTGATGGAAAGAAATACAGTCAAATTGCCTTAGAATTAGACATTAGTGTCAAGGCAGTTGAAAAACGTATTCATTTAGCTTTATTAAGCTTACGTAAAGAAATTGATTTATAAAAGTAGGGTAAATTTAGTTCCACTTGTTTTAATATATAATACTAGTACAATGAAAAAAGATCGATTATTAGCAAAATGGCTCAACGATGATTTATCTCCGGCTGAATTAGCTGCATTTGAAGCAAGTCCTGATTTCGAAAAATACCAAAAAATAAAAAAATATACCGCTCATTTAGAAATAGATGATGTGGATGAAAACGCTATGTTGTCCAGTATTCTCAGTCAGAAAAAAACAGCTCCAAAAGTAGTACCGCTACACAAAAAATGGATGTTTAGAGCAGCCGCTATATTCCTGCTCTTTCTTGGAGTTACTTTTGCAATGAAGTTTTTTGTACCTCAAACCGAAACAGCTAATTACGGGGAAAAAACAACTTTTTTACTACCTGATAATTCTGAAGTAGTATTAAATTCCGGCTCTGAAATAAATTATAAAAAATGGAATTGGAACAACAATAGGCATCTCGAATTAAAGGGAGAAGCTTATTTTAAGGTAGCCAAAGGCAGACGCTTTGAAGTACATACCAGTCTCGGAAAAGTCTCGGTTTTAGGAACTCAGTTTAACGTTAAAGCCCGAAAAAACAGATTTGACGTAGTATGTTACGAAGGACGCGTAAAAGTAAATTATGCCAACACTCAAATGCTGTTAACTCACGGACAAAGTGTTAGTTTCGAAAACGGAAAACAAACTAACACAAGAATACATTCATTGAAACCAGCGTGGACAGACAATCAAATTTGCTTTTATAAAGAAAACATTAGAAGCTTATTAGACGAAGTTGAAAGGCAATACAACATTACAATCGAATTAAACACAAAAGACACAACATCCTTGTTCACAGGGAAATTGCCAGCTAAAAACTTAGATATCGCTTTGCAAATTATTAGTACAACATATCATTTGGAGGCTAAAAAAGTATCGAAAAATAAAATAATTTTTGACGAAAAATAAATGTTGCTCCCCAAACAATTTCATTTTTTGTTTTTTATATTTTTCCTTGTCCTGAATCTTTTTGCTCAGGACAAAGGAAAACTTATGCCTTTTAAAAAAATCATAACTGACATTGAACAGCAACATCAGGTTAGTTTTAATTATACTGAGGATAATATTAACGGTCTGGAATTAACTCCTCCAAAAAAATCACTTTCCCTAGACCAAAAACTACAATATCTCGCAAAAAACACCCATTTATCTTTTGAAAATATTGGCAACAAATTCATTAATATTTATAAAAAAGATAGTGAACCACAGCTAATTTGCGGGTATATTTTTTCTAGTATTGATAAAAAACCCATTGAAGGTGCAAACATTAGTTTAATTGACAAGACTCAGACTACAAGTGATTCAAAAGGCTATTTTGAATTAAAAAAAGAAGAGGAAGGTATCCTTTTAATTAGTCATGTCGGATTTATAACTAAAAGAATTGCAGTCAATAAGGCTAACTACGAAAGCTGCCTTCAAATTGAATTAGAATCTGAAATTACTAAACTTGCCGAAATTAAAGCATCCGCGATCCTGGCTTCAGGAATTTCAAAAAATAAAGATGGATCATTTGAAATTAAACCGAAGAAATTTGGTATTCTGCCCGGACTTATAGAACCAGATGCTTTACAGACAATGCAGCAAATACCAGGTGTAAACAGCATCGACGAAAGTGTATCGAGCATTAATGTACGCGGCGGTACACATGATCAGAATTTATTTTTGTGGAACGGAATACGAATGTTTCAAACAGGACATTTCTTTGGATTAATATCGGTATTTAACCCTAATTTGGCACATACCATTTCGATTTATAAAAATGGAAGTTCTGCCTTTTTTGGAGAAAGTGTTTCGAGTGTCGTGGCGATTTCTTCGACTCCCGAATCAGTAGAGAAAAATTCTTTTAGTGCAGGAATAAATATGATTAATGCTGATATTTATGGAAAGTACAATCTTTCAAAAAAGAGTTATATCGAAATTTCAGCACGCAAATCGATTACTGATTTTATAGAAACCCCCACGTATAAAGAGTATTTCAATAAAGTATTTCAAAACACCACAATAACTGATTTTTCAAAAAATCAAAATGTCAATTATCATAGTGATAAAAAATTTGGTTTCTATGATGCAACACTCAAGTATGCCCAAAAAATTGGAAGCAAAGACCAGCTAATCCTGGATTTAATTACCATTAAAGATAATCTGAAGGTTTTTCAGAGTGCTACTGTATATGATATAAACAGATCCGAAAACAATGTTTTACGCCAACAAAATTATGGTGGAAACCTGTCGTGGAAAAGAAACTGGAACAGCTTCAATACCACTAAAATTAATATTTACAACTCTTCCTATGAACTTTTGGCCAACCAAAAAACTAGTATTGGAGATCAAATAGTAATTCAGGAAAATACGGTTAATAACAATGGAATAAATATGGAAAACAATCATACGATTAACTCTAAATTTAGTTTTAACGATGGCTATCAATATAATGAAATGGGAGTTACTAATTTAGAGCAGGTAACTAATCCAGATTTCTATCGTAAAGTTAAAGACGTACTAAGAATTCACGCAATAGTTTTAGAAGGAAAATACAATGATACACTTTCCAGACTCTATTTTAAGGCAGGAACCCGAATTAACTATATTGAAAAGTTTAAAAAGTATATTGTAGAACCACGAGTTCAGTTTAGTTATGGTATCAATAAAAATTTAAATATAGAATTACTCGGCGAGCTAAAAAGTCAAAATCTACAGCAAATCATTGATTTGCAGAAAGACTATTTTGGTATCGAAAAAAGACGCTGGATCATCTCTGATAACACGACAATTCCTATTCAGAAAAGTAAACAGCTTTCTTTAAATTTATTCTATAAAAAGAATAACTGGCTGCTGGATATCGAGAATTTTTATAAAAAAGTAAATGGTATTACCACTTCCAGCCAGGGTTTTCAGAATCAATTAGAGTTTGTTAGAATGTCTGGTGATTATGAAGTTTGGGGCACAGAGATGTTAATTCAGAAAAAAATGAATCATTTTCTAACCTGGCTAAGTTATACTTACAACCATAATATCTATCATTTTTCTAATTATGAATATCCAAGTTTCCCAAACAATTTTGAATTAATGCATACCGTATCCTGGGCAGGAATATACGAGAAAAACAATTTTAAAATTGCTTTGGGAACAAAATGGTCTTCCGGAAGGCCAAAAACTTCTCCTGACCTTTCTCAAATTGATCCTTCAGCTCCCGTATTGGTTTACAACAAACCAAACAACACCAATCTGCATATTTTTTCGCAGGTTAATATTTCCTCTACTTACAAATGGGAAACAGCAAATGGAATTCAGTACAAATTAGGAATCTCCATTTTAAATATCCTAAATCGAAAAAATGAAATTAGCGAATATTATAGAATAAGTACTTTAACAAATTCTATAGAAGAAGTTGAAACATTCGCACTGCAAAGAACTCCTAATCTGAGTTTTAGGGTTTCTCTGTAAACCATTTTCTACAAGATTTATAAAAGATACTTGTCCCTTTTTTATTTTTTTTATAAAAACATCAATTCTTTGGTAGGGTAATCTACATCAAGGCTGTTTTACTATTGAATCCTATCAAAAGAAAAAACATGACTTCTTTAAAAAAATTAATACTAACCCATCATCGCGATCTTTTTAATGACAGTTCGTAACCTAATCAATTAAATCATCGAACGAAATGCCATTAAAAGAAGGCACAAATACTCGATATATAAGTATAATGATAACAATACTTTACAGAATCAGTCAAAGTATAATTTTTCCTTTCAATAGTAACTTAATTACAAAAACCATGAAATTACAACAACTTAAATTAGCTTTAATTGCCCTTGTAGTAACTACTTTTTTTCTTAGCTGTAGCAGCGATAACGGTAGTGATGATACTACTCCTACACCGCCAGAAGTAAAAACAGAAGTTAAACTTTCTACAAGTGCAACATTAGGATCTTATCTGACAGACAAAAGTGGAAGATCTTTGTATTTTTTCTCAACAGATGCAAAAGGACAATCCTCTTGTACAGGAGGATGCGAGGCATTATGGCCTCCTTTTTATGTAGATAATTTAACGGCTGATAAGCTAGGTGCCGGTTTAACATTTTCAGATTTTGGAACTATTACTACAGCGTCTTCTAAAAAACAGTTAACCTATAAAGGATGGCCTTTGTACTACTATGCGCCGGTTTCTGGAAGTGACCCATATGGTAATGGAGGTACTAATAAAATAGAAGATCCAGGCCAAACGACCGGAGATGGAGTTGGTGGTATTTGGTTTATTGCGAAACCAGATTATTCTATTATGATCGTAAGAAGCCAGCTTGTGGGACATGATGGTAAAAACTACAAATCAGATTATACTGTTGGAGATGGCTTAACTACCTATTTTACAGACGCAAAAGGTTTGACATTATATACTTTCGTAAATGACAATTACAAAGTAAACAATTTTACAGCAGCAGATTTTTCAAACAATGCTATTTGGCCAATATATGAAACAGATAAAATTGTTGTTCCTTCTATTCTTGACAAATCTAAATTTAGTGTTATTACAGTATTTGGCAAATCTCAATTAGTCTACAATGGCTGGCCTTTATATTATTTTGGGCAAGATGCAAAAATAAGGGGCGCAAATAAAGGAATTAGTTTCCCTAGCCCGGGAGTTTGGCCTGTACCGGTAAAAGACATACCTCTTGCGATATAAACTGCTAACCATTAGTAGAAATTCATGTAATCCCTTTTAAATCTATTTCAAATTAGTTCAATTTCTATTGGACTAATTTGAAATAATAAAAAGGAAGAAAAACTGCCCTACTGTAGTATAATTTAAAATCCTAAAATTAACATGACTAAAACGAGAATAAAGATTCTGATATTCTTATTAGTGATAAGTTTTGGCCCTTACTATATCTATCAAAATGTTTTATATAAAGATGCCAGAGACATCAATAATGAAAAATCAGCACTTACCATTAGTGCCCAAAATCTAGAAAAAGAATATGCTGCAAATCCATCTCAGGCCGACGCTAAATACTTAAATAAAACAATTGAAGTTCAAGGAATCGTTTCAGAAGTTACGGATTCTACTATGGTTGTAGACAAAAAAGTTTTTTGCAAGATGAACGGAGAAGTAAAAAAGACTTTGATAAACAAACAAATCAATATAAAAGGAAGATGTATTGGTTATGATGATTTGTTCGAACTAGTAAAATTTGATCAATGCAGTATTCAACAACAGTAAATATGAAAAAAAAAATATTCCTAATAGCCAGCTTTCTAATCTGTTTTTACAGTAACGCTCAAGATGATCTTCTTTCTGACCTGGATTCTACTCAGGTCGTTGACAAAAGTGTAACTGCTACCTTTAAGGCCTTACAGATTATAACCTTACAATCTACAAAACTAGCTGCCAAGAAAGAATTCTATATGGTAATATCGCATCGATTTGGGTCTGTAAAAGGAGGTATTTCCGAGTTTTTTGGTTTTGATGACGCCACGACAAAAATTGGCGGAATCTATGGTGTAACCGATTGGCTTTCCGTTAGTGCATCGCATCATACTTTGCTAAAAATGAATGAAGCATCAGCCAAATTTAGACTAGTAAGACAAACTGAAACCTTCCCTTTTGATATTGTTGGTTACAGTACTATCGATTTTAATAGCGGATTAAAAGAAGAAGATTATCCCAAAATTGAATTCTCTGACCGTTTGAGTTATATACACCAAATTTTGATTTCAAGAAAATTCTCTGACAGACTTTCTTTAGAATTAGTTCCTTCCTTCATCCATAAAAACTTATACAATCCTGAAATAGAAAACGATAACCAATTCACTTTAGGAGCTGGTGGACGATTAAAATTAACTAAAAGACTTTCTCTTAATTTAGAATATGGTCAGAATTTTAACAAACCAGACTTTTACAACAACCCCTTATCTGTAGGACTTGACATAGAAACCGGCGGTCACGTTTTTCAATTGCTTTTTACAAACTCGCAATCAATGACTGAAAGTGGTTACTTAACAAGTGCTGCCGGCGATTGGGGAAAAGGCGATTTTTTCTTTGGGTTTAATTTATATAGAGTTTTTTAAAAGTACAAAATATGAAAAAATACATTTATTTATCAGGCCTTATCCTGTCACTATGTGCTTGTGAATCGAATACGTATGAAAGTCTGCAGGAACCAACTGTTATAGTTGAAAAAGTTACTTACACGGCAAATGTCAAATCTATTATTGATCAAAATTGCATTGGCTGTCATTCTTCAGGCGGATCACTTATTCCGTTAGAAACTTATGATGAGGTAAAAAATGCCGTGTCTACTACAAATTTATTAGATCGGATTCAGCGACAAAACGGAATGCCGGGACTAATGCCAAAAGCAGGAAGAATGCCGCAGGACAAAATTAATACCATCCTGCAATGGAATACAGATGGATTATTGGAAAATTAAATCAACCGTAAAATGAAAAAAATAATTGTGCTCCTATTTTTGTTTGTTGGAATAGTAAATGTTTCGGCTCAAAAATATATGACAAAAACCGGAAGCTTAAAATTTGAAGCTTCAGTTGAATCTTTCGAAGAGATTGCGGCAGAAAACAAAAATACATCTGCCATTTTAGACGCAACAACGGGAGAAATTGCTGTGCTGACCCTCATGAAAGGTTTCCGATTTAAAGTTGCCTTAATGGAAGAACATTTTAATGAAAATTATATCGAATCGGACAAATTTCCTAAAGCAACATTTAAAGGAAAAGTAGAAGATTTTGATGCAGCAAAACTTTCATCAGCCTCCGGTATATTTAAAATTTCCGGAGATTTAACTCTGCACGGGAAAACAAAAAAAGTAACAACAAATGCTAAAATTTCAAAATCTGGTGATAAGATTACTGTAACAGGAAATTTTGACGTAAAACCAGAAGACTTTGACATTGAAATCCCTAAGTTGGTTAGCAAAAAAGTGGCTGACAAAGTAAAGATCACTTTCAATTTACTGTTAACAAAATAGAAGACATATCAAAAAATGAAATCTATTCTCTTTTTTGTTTTCAAGGTAGTGTTGTTAAAGTTGACTAAAAATCAATATATTTGCCTCTCATAAAAAGAAAATGAAAAACAATAGTAACATCTCTATTATTATTAGTGTAGCCATTATTAAATGTCTACAGCGAGGTGTTATATAAATATATTTGAAGATATAATTTAAAAAGACCTCCCTTAATCAGGAGGTCTTTTTGATTTTAAACCATTATGAAAAACGTAACAACAAACAGTATTATCGCAATTATTATTATTCGTCTCACATGACGAGTCAGGATTCTATTGCATAATAAAAACCTTTCTCTGTCAAAACGAGAAAGGTTTTTTTTTGAAAAAAATTAAACCTAACAATTAATGAATACTCACAAGAAATAGCCATGAAAAACCCATACACTTTTACAATTTATGCCGAAGATCAAATACAATTGTTTCAAAAAATCACTTTAATCTTTTCAAGAAAAAAAATTAAAATAGAAAGCTTCAACTTTTCTTCTTGTGAAGTTGATCACATATCCCGCTATACAATTGTAGTAACAGAAACTTCTGAAGTAGTTCAAAACTTAGTACCTCAAATCGAAAAAATCATTGAAGTGTATAAATGTTATTGCAATACCAATGAAGAAATTATCTGGAAACAGATTGCACTTTTTAAAGTACCAACAGCCACTATATATGAAGAAAATTTAAGTCATTTCCTAAAAAAATCGGATATTACAGCTGTTTCCATCGAAAGAGATTACACTGTTTTTCAAGCCTCTGGAACCGAAAAAGAAATAACTAATTTAGTTGTCAAATTGTCTAATTTTAGTCTTATTGAGTTTGTAAAAAGTCCCAGAATTGCGCTGATAAAAAACAGTGAAGGTTTTGCAAAGGAATTGTCAGATATGGAAATGCAGAGAGAGGAACTTTTTGTATAACGCCTTGAAAAAACTTAAAATCTGTTATTTTTTCTACTATTTTCTGCTGTCAAAATTCCTCAGAAAGTTTAAATTGTTATATTTACTTTTTTAGCTGACAAAAAACGGTGTAATTATTCAATTTTTATGCTGTTGAGTCAATTAATTTTTAGAAGTCAAAATGGAAAAACATATAGAAACGGTAGCATCGTTACCTCTGGAAAATACTCCAACTACATACCCTCAAATAAAAAAAGCCGATTTATTACCCCATCCGGAATCTCGTTTAGATTCTATGGAAATGAAGGAAACACCGCTTAGCGATTCCACTATTCCCTATAGAGATTTAACGAGCGTTGCCAGTAAAAAAGAAAGTATTTCCCGACTTATTTCGAAACTTGATGTTGAAAATAGTATCAGGTATCAGCGAACTGTTGAAGATACCTATTGCAATGTCTACTCTTACGATTATTGTTACTTCTCCAAAGTATATCTTCCCACAGTTTGGTGGACAGACGAATCTCTTGAAAAAATGGCACAAGGACAAGAGGTTGAAGCTGTTTTTGAACAAACCGTAGACAGAATTTATTCCAGTGCCATAACCGATTGGTTTTCTGAATGGGGACCGAATTTTGGCTGGGAGAAAATGTATACTGCTGATGAGATTCAAAAGAAAGTAAATGAAAATGGCGGTATCGGAATAATTTGTGCCAAAAGAAGAGAAAAAGGACTTTCGGGACATATCGTTCCTGTAGTTCCCGAAACAGATTTACATAAGGCATATCGTGAAAAGGGTGTTGTAGTTTATCCATTACAATCGCAAGCGGGAAAACTGAATTACAATTACTTTTCGGAAGTAAGAAAAGACTGGTGGAATGATGAATTATATTCCTCTTTTGTGTTTTACTATCATGAATAAATTAAGCCTACAAACCTCCTACTCAAACATTCAAAAAAATAATTGATTTTCAGCGTGTTAACCACTTGGAAATGACATAATAAAAAACTACTTTTGCAACTTGGAAAAAACAGGAATAGCTAAAAAGTACAATTAGGCTATTCATCTGCTTAAATTATTGATATAAAAGTAATTAATGATCATTACAGTTTTATAAGCCCCTTTATAAAATCTTACTTTTTTATCGGTTATTCAGTTGATACAAGTGCAAAATTCCTAAAACTAAAATACATTTCTAAAATTCTAAAAGTCGAATAAAACTTTTTTAATGGAGGCAACAATTTATGCGATCCGTTGCAGCTTTTTTGTCTCTGATTTTGAGCAATTAGAACTGTATTTCTGAATAAAAAACAACTTTAAAATAATATCAACCATAAAAAGAAAATTAGTATAAATGAAAGACAATCAGACAAAAAAATATTATTGGGGAATTGGATTAGAAAACGAAACCTATATGCAATTTGAGGAATCCTTAATAGTTTCTGGTGAGTTTATACAAGAAAAAATTGGTTTTGAGAAATACAGTATCGACTACAGAAAATGCTATAAACCGGAAAGCTTAACTCCTGTTTTGAAAAAAGCGTTTTGTGTAAATGAAAACTATAAAGTAAGCCGAATGATGAACAGTCATTCGCTTGAAAAACTGGATATCAACTATCAGCACAAAACATTATCTCCAATAAAACCATTGATTGATACTGCAACTGGTGAAGTAAGCGCACAGCCAATTGAAAATCCTGAATATCTTGGAAAATCGATCATGGAACTTTTCCTTGAAGATCAGCCCTACAATATTCAAAGTATGATTACCCAAAGAAACAAAACAATGGGATCTGTACATTTTGATGGCGATTCTATCGAATTTGTTACCAAATATTTTGAAAACAGAACTATTGCTGATTCTTGCAAAGAGCTAAAAGCGACCAAAAAGTTGTTTTTAGATAAAATCAATGAATCATCTGTTTTAAATGGAAAATTAAATTTCCCAGATTATAACAACGGACTTAATATGTTCATGACCAATCAGGAAAATCTGGTTTTGTTTAATAACGGAACGTATCATTTTCATATTACATTACCTTCATTGACTGAAGACAGTCGAATTGTTGATTACAATGAGTTTGAAAAAATACACGCTAATGCGATTTATTTACTGCAATGGTTTGAGCCTTTTTTCATAGCTACTCTTGGAAGTCCTGATATTATGGGCGTGATCAGCGACAAATACAGTCTGGATAAAAAGTTTACTTTAGGTTCTATGCGAAATGCAATGTCTCGTTACATAGGAGTTGGAACATACAACAAAGCAATGCCAAAAGGTAAAATTCTAACTTATAACGTAGACAATTTTAGAAAGTTACTGAAATTCGAAAAAGAAGAAAACATTTGGTGGCGCGATCAGATTGAAACTGAAATGGAATATGAAATGCTTTCAGAAGTGGGTCTTGATTTTAATCAGGAAAAAATGTACCAAAGCGGTTTCGAATTCAGAAGTTTTGATGAGTTTCCGGCCGAATATTTAAATGATGTACTTTTCTCAATTATTTTAATTTGTGAGCATTCTTTAAACCTTCCTGATGTTCAGTGGGGTCATGATAGCAAAGCGTGGAATAATCTTGTTTTTAAAACGTTGAAAATGGGTTATGCAACTGAAATTAATGAAGAAGAAAAGAACGAAGTTTTAAATTTACTTCAGCTATTAAATCCTTCAGATGAAAATTATAATACTTTAAAATCTGAATTTGA
The DNA here is from genome assembly GCF_041946075.1 of Flavobacterium sp. LAR06. NCBI lineage: Bacteria > Pseudomonadati > Bacteroidota > Flavobacteriia > Flavobacteriales > Flavobacteriaceae > Flavobacterium > Flavobacterium sp. LAR06. Next base: position 29,982 of record NZ_JAUTYT010000008.1, read on the forward strand.
TGCGATTGTATTACTAGACGAATTTTTCTTCAAAATTCTGGCTGTTTTACATGATAAATACAAAGACAACAATATTTGTCTGGATGCAATGTACGGGCAAAAAACAAGTTCTCCGCCACAATGGAATAACTTTAACAAATACCAAACAGAGCGCCATTTACAACAAATTGGAAATTTCTCTGATAATTAATTTATAGAGTAAAAATAGTGAAATCCACATCAAATTATGATGTGGATTTTTTTTTTATATAGAGCTAAAGGACTTCAAAAGATAAATATATAAGCCTTAATATCAGGTATATCTACTTATAATACATTAGTAAAAGATCACTAATTTTATAGCACTCTTATACTAATACCAAGAAGTTATGCAATTAACCCTCCTTGAAAAACTCTGGAAACGCGCACTGTACCCTTCCGAATTTTCTGCTTCAGATGATACCCACACCTGGAACGAAGAGATTAAATCCTTATACCAATTAGGGATTAGCATGGAAGACACATTACAGTTTTTATACTTTGAAAAACCTGATCTTAGTACATTTAAAAACTGGATCAATTTTAGAACAAAAAATGAAAATACGACATCTGAAAATTCTACGGATAACGTTCTGTCAGAAGAAGATCTTCAATTTTGGGATAAAAACGGTTATGTCGTTGTAAAAAATGCTATTTCAAAAAAAGATTGCGAAGCGACACAACAAGCCATATGGGATTTTCTGGAAATGGATCCGCGCAAAAAAGAAACATGGTATAAAAGACATCAAAATCAAAAAGGCTTAATGCTTAATTTTTCGGATCATGAAACCTTGAATAAAAACAGATTTTCTACGAGAATAAATAAAGCATACGAACTGCTTTACAATACAGATAAAATTTATAAAACCATTGACAAAGTAAGTTTTAATCCGCCTGAGACTGAAAATTTTACTTTTATGGGAAGTCCGCTTCATTGGGACACTAGTTTAAAACAGCCCATTCCATTTGGTCTTCAAGGCTTACTCTATCTGACTGATTGTGGTGTTAATGATGGTGCTTTTCACTGTGTTCCGGGATTTCACAATAAAATAAATCATTGGATCGATGACCTTAAACCAAACGAAAACCCAAGAGAAAAAGCCATTAAAACATTAGAAGCTAAACCTATAATTGGTAATGCAGGGGATTTTATAATATGGAATAATGCGCTGCCACATTGTGCAACAGCAAACAAAGGCGAAAACCCAAGAATGGTTCAATACCTTACTTACTTACCGGATGATTATACCACTTCGGAAGAATGGCTTTAAATCATAAAAAAGGCCCATTCCTTTCGGTTTGGGCCTTGTTTTGTCTTACAACTTGATTTATTTTTTATGTTTAATTTCCAAGAACAGCTTTTAATGAAATATATTTATCTAAGCTCTTAAAATCGTGTCCTTTTCCTTTCATCGATTTAATAAAAGAAGGTGTAGCACCAACTGCTTTTGCTCCCACTACATCGTTAAGATCCAAATTATTAAAACCAAGATCTTTATATTCCAGTATTAATTCAGGCGTTACATTTAGTGATTTCAACGCAAACAAATCTTCTGCTGTGATATTTTTGTAACCTGCTTTCCCAAAACTATTTATATATTCCGGTGTAACATTTAATGACTTCAAAGCCATCAAATCATGATTCGAAAGATCGTTATATCCTATTTTTTTATAGGAGTCAATAAAGGCCTGATCAATGCCTAATGATTTAAATGCAATAACGTCGTCCTCTTTATCTTCTTCGTCATCTGCATCTTTGTTATTCTTTTTCGAATTTGTAGAACTTTTGAAATCCTTAATATGTTTTGCATCTATCCCCTGAGATTTTAATGCAATAATGTTACCCGGACTTAGGTCTTTGTAACCTGATTTACGAATTTCTTCAATATAAGCCTTGTCTATTCCTAACGATTTAAAAGGAACCAAATCATCTAAATCAATATCAGGAATTACTTGTTTGATTGAAGTAATATAAGCTTCATTTACATCTAATGCCGCAAGAGGAATAATCTGATCTTTATCTAAATCGCTGTAACCCTTTTTCTTAAGCATTTGCACATAAGATTGTTTGATATTGATCATAAAGAAAACCATAAAATCTTCATCATCTTCAAGATCAACTCCCTGTTTGCGCATTGCTGTACCATACTCCTTGTTGGTTGTAAATTTATAGGTTCCCATTCCTTTGTCACCTTCAAATTTACCAGTAAAAGTAATTGTTCCGGCTTCGCGCGTCAGGGTAAAAGTACCTTGTTTGTCTCTTGGAAGGTCATTAAATTCATTCAACTGAAAAGTACTGTTAGAATTGTTCTCGTCGCTTTTAAACTGAATGTTTACAGAATTACCTTTGATTGTAGCAAACCAACTTCCTTCGGTTTCCATTCCGCCCTGATTATTTGACTGTTTTTCTGGTTTCTCTTTAGAAGCAAGATTTTGACTTTGCGCTGCCGGTTGATTAAAAAGGCAGGCAAACAGCACCATAATTGGCACCAGGAAAAAATATTTCCAGGTGGTGTGCACGTTTGATTTTTTTGAGTTCATCATGATGATTCGTTTTTTTAATAATGATTGATTATAGTTAGTTGTAAGACTCAAAGGGAATTGGGGTGCCGCTACTTTAAGCAGACTGAATTGGTAACTTTCTTTTTCAACCACATCTTGTTGCAGCATTTGATCATCTGTCAGGAATTCAAGATTGATTTCTAACGTTTTTCTCCATTGCCATGCGAAAGGATTGAACCATTGAAAAATAAGAACGACCTCAGCTAGCAAAAGATCAATAGTATGTTTTTGCTCAATGTGAATCTTTTCGTGCAGTAAAATCTGATTGTAGGTTTCCCATTCATATTTCTCCGGATTGATAAAAATATTATTAGCAAAAGAACAAGGCGCTTTATCACCTGTTATTTCGACAATACGAAATTTTCCATCCTGAATAACTGATGTTGAATAGGCTCTGTAAAGCAGTATAATGGCCTGCATCAAAAAGTTAAGTGCAAAGACAATCACGCCAAACCAATACAAATAAACCAACACCTGAGTAACTGATTCAACATTGATTACTTGTTGAGTTTCTTCAATAAGAGTTGGCTGTACAGGCTCTTCTTTTACTGCTGGAGTTATATTGGCATTAACCAAAGTTTTTGCTACTATAACAGGCTTTTCTACTGCAATTTTTCTAAACGATAATTGCTGAGGAATCGGGATTAAAGGCAAAATAAAAGCCAATGCCATACAGGAAAGCAATACAAACCGGTTTAAATGAAAGAACGTTTCTTTTTGCAAAAGCAGTTTGTAAAATACCAAACAGGCAGTAAGAATAAGCGCTGAGTATAAAATATAAGGTATCATATCTTTTCTTTTTTAATAAGGTGCACAATTTCATCTAATTCTGTTTCGGTAAGTTTTTGCTCTTTGGCAAAAAACGCCAGCATTCGCGGATAAGAATTATCAAAATACTGACTAACAATATCCTTCAACGCAAATTGTTGGTATTCTTCTCTACTAATCACAGGAAAAAAACAATGCATATTTCCAGCCGTTTCATGATTCAAAAAACCTTTTTCTTCTAATATCTTCACTATTGTCGCCACACTATTATAATGCGGTTTCGGATCTGGTAACAATGGAATAATATCTCGTATGAAGGCTTTGTTCAAATCCCAAAACACCTGCATGATTTGTTCTTCTCTTTTAGCTAGTTTTATCATGGTTATAAATTTTGATGCAAGATACTACTAATTAATTAGTAGACAAACTAATTTGTTAGTAATTTAACTAATCTATTAGTAAGTAAAGCAGACTTGCAGGTTAAAACAAACTTCATGATATTGATTAACAACAACATAACCAAATAAAAACTTTCTTTTTATTTTAACTAAAATGTCAACCTTGAAAAATTAAACTCTTATTATATAAAAGGAGATAACCACAAAATTGCTTATTTTTATGTTTCCTTACTTTTAAAAACTCATTTTAGCCTGCGCCGAATTTCTAATTAATTTAAACCAATAAATTATGAGCGACATTGCACAAAGATTTCCAGAGAATCCGCTTTTGATGCCCAAAGATTTGCAGGCAAGCAGCGAAGAATTACAAATTATCAGTCTTTTGAATCCGGGCGTTTTTATTTTCGGAGGAAAAACCTGGCTGTTGGTAAGAGTTGCAGAAAGCATTGCACAAAAAGAAGGCGTTATCTTTTTTCCTGTTGTAAACGCTTTAGGTAAAATTGAAATTATTGAAATACCACTTAACGATCCTGATCTGGTTGCTACAGATGCCAGAGTAATTCAATATAAAGGACTTGATTATTTAACTACACTCTCTCATCTTCGTCTGTTATGCAGCGATGATGGAATTCATTTTTACTCCCCTGAAGGATACAATTCACTTGTAGGTTATGGGGTACTAGAACAATTTGGTATTGAAGACGCCAGGGTAAGTTATCTTGAAGATACTTTTTATATAACCTATACAGCCGTTTCATCCAACGGTGTTGGTGTTGGATTGCGTACCACCAAAGACTGGAAAAATTTCGAAACAAGAGGCATGATATTTCCTCCGCATAATAAAGATGTCGCCATTTTTGAAGAAAAAATAAACGGCAAATTTTATGCTTTACATCGGCCATCAAGTCCACAGATTGGCGGCAACTACATTTGGCTAGCCGAATCTCCAGACGGAATTCATTGGGGAAATCATCAATTTCTTTTGGGTACACGCATGGGACTTTGGGACAGTGCCAGAGTTGGTGCCGGTGCCGCTCCCATAAAAACCGATAAAGGATGGCTCGAAATTTATCACGGAGCAAATGCGGAACATCAGTATTGTCTCGGAGCCTTTTTAATGGATCTAGAAGATCCTTCGAAAGTTATTGCGCGTACCGTCGAACCTATAATGAGTCCAAAAGAAAATTACGAACTGAGCGGATTTTTCGGTTATGTGGTTTTCACCAATGGCCATGTTGTGGATGGTGATAAAATTACCATGTATTACGGAGCTGCTGACGAATTTGTTTGTGGAGCTCATTTTTCAATTAAAGAAATTTTAGCAGCTTTAGAAACCTAAGCTCTTCCAGAATAATCTTCAATCTTTATTATAGAGTCATTCTCACTTTCAAAACTGGCAAATGGATTTCTTTCTGTTTTGCTATTATACTGCTTTCTGTTTATATAAGATGAATTGGATCTTCACTATAAAACCTGTTACTATTTATCAAATAAAAACATTTGATTAACAACACATTGACATGCTTTTCTCTATCATGGTAATTGTACAACCTTATAAAAAAATCTTATAATATGTTGGCAATTACATGGAGTAAATTTGGAAACCTTGAATGCAAACCCTTGGTATTCCGACATTAAACTATTAAAAAATAAATCAAAATTTACAGTTTATGAAAAATTTACAAGACGAAAAACAGCGTGACTTATTGCAAAATAAATCAGATGGAACTAATAAATTCCTGACCACAGATCAGGGTGTTCGCATTAACGACGACAACAATTCACTTAAGGCTGGCGAACGCGGACCTTCTCTACTCGAAGATTTTATACTAAGAGAAAAAATTACCCATTTTGATCACGAAAGAATTCCGGAAAGAATTGTACACGCACGTGGTTCAGGAGCTCATGGTTATTTTGAAGTTACCAACCCAATTCCGGAATTAACTAAAGCAGGATTTTTAAAAGAAGTAGGACTAAAAACACCTGTTTTTACTCGGTTTTCGACTGTTGCAGGTTTTAGAGGATCAACCGATCTTGCCCGTGATGTAAGAGGATTTGCGGTTAAATTTTATACTCAGGAAGGAATTTATGATTTGGTCGGAAATAATGTTCCTGTATTTTTTATTCAGGACGCCTCAAAATTTCCGGATCTGATTCATGCCGTAAAACCGGAACCTCATAATGAAATTCCGCAGGCCGCCTCAGCACACGATACTTTTTGGGATTTCATTTCCCTAATGCCGGAGTCTATGCACATGATTATGTGGGCGATGTCTGACCGTGCTATTCCGAGAAGTTACAGAATGATGGAAGGTTTCGGTGTGCATACTTTCAGATTAATTAACGAAGCAAACAAGTCTACTTTTGTGAAATTTCACTGGAAACCTAAATTAGGAACACATGCTGTAGTTTGGGATGAAGCCTTAAAAATTTCAGGTAAAAATCCTGATTTCCACAGACAGGATTTGTGGGAAGCTATTGAAAACGGGAATTTCCCTGAATGGGAATTAGGCGTACAAATTATTCCGCAAGCAGACGAACACAAATATGAATTTGATTTACTGGATCCAACTAAAATTGTTCCGGAAGAACTTGTACCTGTTAAAATCATCGGTAGAATGGTATTAAATAAAAACCCAGATAATTTCTTTGCAGAAACAGAACAGGTTGCCTTCCACCCTGGACACGTTGTACCGGGAATTGATTTCACAAACGATCCGTTGCTTCAGGGAAGATTATTCTCTTATACGGATACGCAACTATCAAGATTAGGAAGCCCTAATTTTCATGAAATTCCGATTAACAGAAGTGTTGCTCCGGTTCACAACAACCAGCGAGATGGACATATGCGTCAGGAAATTAATAAAGGCCGTGTGAGTTATCATCCAAATTCGCTTGGCGGAGGATGTCCTTTTCAGGCCAAAATTGAAGAAGGTGGATTTTCAAGTTTTAATGAACGTGTTGATGCTCATAAAATCAGAGAAAGAAGCGAAAGTTTTGCAGATCATTTTGGTCAGGCAAAATTATTCTTCAACAGCCAGACCCCTACAGAGAAAAGTCATATTGTAAAAGCACTACGTTTTGAACTAGGTAAAGTAGAAACAGCTGCGATCAGAGTCAGAATGCTTGGGCTTTTATCTCAGGTAGACATGCAACTAGCCGAAAAAGTGGCTGAAGGATTAGGTACCTCAGTACCTTCAATTCTTGAAACTCCTATAAATAAAGGTGTTTCTCCAGAAAATGAAATGGGAAATCAGGAACCACGTTCTATTGATTCCTCTGTAAAATCTTCAGATGCGCTTTCAATGATCAAAAACCCAACAAATACACCCACAATAGCTTCGAGAAAAGTGGCTATACTTTGTGCCGATGGTGTTTCTGCCGCTTCCGTGATGAACATGAAGAATATATTATTAAAAGAAGATGCCAAAGGATTTGTCATTGCAAAAAATCTCGGATCTGTTGTTACAGATGAAGGTGGTGCAATTCCGGTTGACTTTAGTTTACTAACTACATCATCAGTACTTTTTGACGCGGTTTATATTCCGCAGAGTGAAGGCCTAAAAGATTTGGCGCAAAATGATGACGTACTTGAGTTTTTAAACGATGCTTACAAACACTGCAAAGTTATTGGTGCCGATGGTCAGGCAATTGGAGTACTCAGCGAAACACTTTTTGCTTCAAAACTTAATAATGATGATACTGGAATTATTTTATACAGTGATGCTGCAACCGAAACATTTGCACTTGATTTCATAAACGCTATGGCCAGCCATCGTATTTGGGAACGTGAAGAAAATTTATACAACTAATATTAAAAAATAAATCATATGAAAAATTCAGATAAACCTACACCGGATAAAACGGCCGTCAATAAAAACGGTAAACATAATATCGTATCCCCTTCTGCTGATGCCGCTTCAGAGTTAAAAGACTTCTTTATAGACAGTCTTAAGGATATTTATTGGGCAGAAAATGCACTTGTTACTGCCTTGCCTAAAATGGCTTCAAATGCCACATCTCCTGCACTTACGAGTGCCATTTTAGAACATCTTTCTGTTACCGAAAACCAGGTAAAAAGACTAGAAAAAGTTTTCGAACTCCTTGGGGAAAGTGTAGAAGGAAAAAAATGTGAAGCTATGGCAGGACTGCTTAAAGAAGGCGAAAGCATTTTGCAGGAAACGGTTCCTGGAGCCGTGAGAGATGCCGGCATTATAGCAGCATCACAAAAAATTGAACATTATGAAATTGCGTCCTACGGTACTTTGTGTGCCTTTGCCAAAACACTTGGCGAAAATGACGTCGCAAAATTGTTAACGCAAACTTTGGCTGAAGAAAAAGAAGCCGACTGTGTACTTAATGATGTTGCATTAAATACAGTAAATAGGGTTGCAGCTGAATAAGCAGCGTACTTAATTACTTATTTTCATTTTTACTAAAAACATCTGCAGTTTATGCAGATGTTTTTTCATAACAAGATTTCATCTGAAAACATGGATGTAAATCCTTTATTTAAAACAATGACACACTATAATTCAGTTCTTTATAAATAATTCTACGCATACTTATAATAATCCTTTCCGAAAAGGAATAGTAAATTAAAAAGGAAAATAATCTAATAAGTGCTGATTCATAATTTTCAAAAGAAACCAAATGCAGAAAATTTTATTATCTATAATCTTGTCTTTTTGCTGCTCACTGGCATGGACGCAAACGAAATCAAATGATAGTACTGCAACTGTCAAACCCAAAAAGAATATCGATTTTAATGTACTGCCGTACATCAGTTACAACAGAAATCTTGAACTTAAGTTTGGCGCTATTCCTATGATGATGTATAAAATAAATCCTGCCGATACTATTTCAGAATTGGAGAAGTTTTTTAAAAAAGGCAACAGCTGTTAATTAATTTATAAAAGTGCACACTTTTTGATAATCAATTCTTGATAAAGACAATAAATAATTTAATTAAATGTTTAGGTTAATAGGTTAAATATAATATTAACTTATATATAAAATAGTAAAAAAGTATGAAAAAGATTTTGTTTTTAGTTGTAATGATTGGTATTTCGCTGCATGGATTTGCACAAAATGAGCTTAACAAAAAGCAACAGTCAATCCCACCTAAAAATTCAGAAAATAAAGAAGTTATTCCGCCAACTGAAGTGCCTCCAACTGCAGAACCACCGGCACTTTCAAAAGAGCCTATTGTTTTGAAAATTAATCCGGACGAACTTTTCAATAATAATATTCTTTACAAAAGAGAAGCCAATGTAGAAGGTGTTTTTTATAGAAGAAATGAATATTTAGGTGGTTTTGTAACGAAATCTTTTACCTCTACGATTCGTTACAGAGATGCTGCTTTTGTTGACGGTGATAAGATTAAAGTGTATCTGAATGATAAGGTTATTGAACCTGAAGTAATTCTTGATGGAAGTTATAAAGGATTTAAAATAAATTTAGTAAAAGGTATCAACAAAATTGATTTTGAAGCTTTGAATGAAGGTTCTGCTTCACCAAATACAGCTGAATTTCAGGTTTATGATGATAAAGGCGAAGTAATCGAATCTAGCCAATGGAATGTTGGTAAGGGTTACAAAGCAGTTATCATTTTGTATAAAGAGTAAACTTAAAAGGTTTAATTATTCGTTCAAAATTATTAATGGGGACAAAATGAAAAAATCATTTGTCCCTTTTTTTTTATTCCAAACGTTCTTTCTTTTCTGTTTAAAAACAAGCTTCAAAATATATCTACTGTAAATCAAATATTTATACAAATAATTTTATTCTTTTTTGTAAATTTGAAATACCCCTTTATTAAAATCAGGCTTTATAAATTAATTGTTTCAGAAAAACTAAAACTGGTAAAGTGACAGGCCATGCATGGAGTTTTAATAAAATTTTAAGGTTTTTTCGTTAGCAAAATCACTAACTTGTATAGAGCTATCAATACACAGTTAAGCTTATTTTAAAATAGATATACTTCTTAATTTATCCGAAAAAGGACCATAAAGTAAAAATAACTGAAGTCATTTTATCCGCCAGGAATAAAAATAAACTGACTTTTATCTAACAAAAAAATAAAAATATGCGAGTACCCATCATTAGAAAAAACATAGTATTTACACCAGATTCGAAAAGAGTTGTTGCCCGATATTTTATGAATGGCGATGAAAGAACCCAACAAATGGTGATGCGGATAATGATGCTGGATGAAAAACAGGTTTTACAAACTCTGGAACAGACCCTTCGCGAATTTGCACGACGACATCGAAATATTTCAAGCATATTTTTAAAACATTGCGAGAAAATAAGGCCCATAATCGAAGGAATGCAGGTGGATTATGAAGCCATTTCCCTCGATCGAAAAATGCTGATAGGTTCCTACTGTACCATGGAATATGCGATTGAATCAGCTGCTATTTTTAATCCGTCAATTATAGAAGATTTTGATCAGACAGGATTAGAAATGGGCGAAAAACGTGTTATTCTTTCTTTTAGAGCGACTGGAGAAGGTCATATTTCTTCCATTGTTTTTAGAAGAGCCATTCTGGATCGAAACAACAATCTTCAGGTAATGAAGATTGGACATCATATTGACAAGGCCGAAATCGAGCATAAAACTTTGTACAATAAAGAGCGATTCTTAATGAAATTATCTGAAATGCATACGCATGACAAATACATCACACAAATCATGCAGGAATTACCGGATGAATTTGAATATGCCATCTTAAAAAGCCTGGTGAAAACCAGTTTAAGCGATCCTTCGATTAGTCAGGAAAGAAGGACCGCACTGGAAGAAATCATCTGGCTGGCCAATTCTTTTTATGATTTGTCTTTCAAACATGATTCTGACATCACAGAGCGTGTTATTTTTCCGATATCCGAGTCGGAAAGCCGTGGTATAGAAGATGCCCGTTTTGTTCGTTTTGATGATGATCATGATGATTCTCATCGCGTATTGGCCACTTACACAGCCTATAATGGCCATACTATATTGCCGAAACTTATTTCAACTGAGGATTTCTACACTTTTCGTGTGATGCCTTTGCACGGTGTGGGTGCTCAGAATAAAAATCTAGCCTTATTTCCCAGAAAAATTAAAGGCAAATATGCGATGCTCTCCCGCATTGATGGCGTTAACAACTACATCATGTATTCAGACAGGGTTACACAGTGGAACACTCCTATCCTGCTTCAGGAACCTCGCTTTGCCTGGGAATTTACCCAAATTGGAAATTGTGGGTCACCACTCTGGACCACAGAAGGCTGGCTTGTTATTACCCATGGCGTGGGTACAATGCGACGTTATTGCATTGGAGCTTCCTTATTTGATCTTGATGATCCATCAAAGGAAATTGGAAGACTAAAAGAACCTTTACTTTCACCTCTGGAAGACGAACGTGAAGGTTATGTACCCAATGTAGTTTATTCTTGTGGTGCTATTATTCATAATAACAGCCTGATATTGCCTTATGCCGTTTCTGATTATTCTTCTACTTATGCCGTTGTCGATTTAGTCGATTTATTAATGGCTTTAAAGAGTAGTAAATAAGATTTCACACATAAATTAGTTTATAAAACAAATCCCATTTCGATACCGAAATGGGATTTGTTTTTTTATTTATTGCTAAAAATAAACTTTATTCAATAGTAGCTTCCGGCTCAATAATTACGGTTTTTGGTTCAGCATAAGGATGATCATCCAGCCATGCAATGAACAATTTATACCCAATTGAAAATATGATTGGACCTACAAACAATCCTATAAATCCTGACATGATGAATCCGCCAATTACTCCTAAAAAGATCACGAGCATAGGTACCAAAGCGCCTTTACCCAATAAAAGTGGTTTCAGGACATTGTCCGAAAGTCCGCTTATGACAAAAAAGATAGTCCAACCAATCGCATAACCAGAATCTCCTGTAGAAAAGAGATATACAATTACCCCAATATTAATGATAATGGGCCCGATCTGTAAAATAGAAAAAACAAGACAAATCAAGGTTAATATTCCAGCATAGGGAATATCGGCTAAAAACAATCCAAATGCCTGAATAATGGTTTGAATAATGGCCACTCCCAAAATCCCTTTTACCACCTGATAAATAGTAGAAGTTGAAATCGTCATAATTTCATCTGCTTCGTTTCCGGCAATCTTTCTTAGAAATTTATAAACCATAGTTTTGGCTCCAGGCGAAACCAGCAAAACGCCAGCAATAATAACGGAAAGGATAAACTGTAAAAATGCCATTCCGGAACTCACGATGCTTCCCATAATTTTTGTCGAGAATTCCTTAATCTGATCCTGATACTTGACAACACTTTGCTGCAAATCTGTTGAAGCAGACTGTAGAAACTCATAAAGCGGCTTACCAACCACAGGCCATTCTTTAATCGAAGGTTTCGGCGGACTAATCTTAAGAGTTCCCGCTTCAAACTCCGTTTTTAATTCTAAAAAATTGGATGTTGCTGCTTTTAAGGCATATATTACCGGAACTAACATTATGGCTATAATAGTGATTGTTATTATTACAGCGGCCAACGTTTTTCGTCCTTTTAATATTCTTTGCAGAAAATTAAATAAAGGATAAAATGCTACAGCTAATATTGCTGCCCAAAGAATTGGCATAAAAAAAGGCATTAGCAATGTAAGACAAAACCCAACAACCAGAAAGATAAAAAATAGCTGTAAAATAGTGTCAAAGAGTTCTTTTCGTTTATTCACATTCGAATTTTCCATTTTATTTTGTTTTTAGATAATAATTGGTTTTACGTTTTTGTTTATTATTTTTTCAAAGAAAAGTTGGCATCAGAAACCAATCTTCCTATTAAGATTACCGGATATAAAACGCCTGTCAGCACCTCGATCTGAACGAGGGAGCGAGCAAAAGGATGAATGGGGACAATTTCGCCATAACCTGTCGAGGTCATGGTGATATAACTGAAATACATAAAATTAGCCTGCTCACTACTGCTTTCAAAAGGAGAAACAGCCATCTGAAAAGAACCTTCGATGTGTTTAAAAATGAATAAATACACCGTACACCATAGATTAACCAACAACATATAAACGACTATCGAACCAATAATACGATATTGTGTTACGGGCCCGGGTTCTAATACTTTGATCAAAACCAATGTAATTAAGAGCAACATTAAAGCAACCGACAAAAAGAGATCTGCAAATACCACAATAAGGTTGGTCTGAAAAAAATCGATCCATTGTACCATTAAAAACAGGAATGGAATAATGGAAATAAGAAGGGCCTGTTTTTTATCTTTTGCCAATGAAATAATTCCCGCCATAATAAATAACATCCAAAAAATATTGACAAATACCATAAAACGAGAATAGCTGCCAAATAACGGAACCACAATAAATTGCATGATACAAAGCAGTAAAAACATGACGCTAAGTCCTTTTTCGTGAGTCCATAAACGATATAAAAAGCGATCATTTTTTAGTTCCATAATTCTTAATTGTTAATTAAATAAAAGGCTAAACAATTTTTTTATGCACGACTTATATTGGTATTGGCTCTGCCTCCACTTTTCCTATTGGCCTTCGCCAAAGTTTAAAGAGAAGAATGATAAAAATGGGCAAAAAACAAATCGCCGACATGACCAGATAAATATCTTTGTAGGCCAGTAACATCGAGGTCTGAGCGGTTTGATTAGAAAGGCTTTTCTCTGCTTTCTTCTGTGCTTCGTCATCAGATAATCCCATGAATAAAAAGTTTCTTTTGGAACTGGCCAATTGATTTTCAGCCTCTTTATTAGTCGCTGTCAATTGCTGACTAAGTCCCGTTTTGTGCTGTATATTCATATTGGCAATAGCGGTTGCTAAAATTGCACTTCCTAAAAGCGATGCAAAAACGGCCTGGGCAATAATCCCGCTCATCATACGGGACGTACTTAATTTTGGCGGAACTCCTTCTGAGATATACAGCAATGAAACCGGAAAAAGAAATCCCATTCCGAGTCCCTTAAAAACCAATGGCAAAAAGAAATCTGAGGAATCTATTCCGGGATAAAATCTTAAGTACAGCATAACATGATACAATCCATAACAAGCAAAACCAATAATCCAGATGGTGGCCAGATAGATTCTTTTGTATAAAAGATAGGTTGACAGCGGAATTGCAATACACAAACCAAATAATAAAGCAAGGTGTGTTTGCGCTCCCAAAACCGAATCAAAACCTAAAATATTAGTCATATAACCTGTTACAACACTGCCTGTTCCGTTCATAACCCCAATATAAAACATCAAAAAAGCACCAATCACTACATTTTTATACTGATAAACAGCAGGATCGATTATAGGATTTTCTGTAAAACGGGCATGCAGCAGGTAAATTCCAAATAATAAAAACAAAATAGCCGTAGCCAATCCTATTTTAGGATCATCAAACCAATTTCGGGTTTGTCCTTCGGCACATAAAAAGAGAATAACCATGAAAAACAAAATCATGATAATCCAGCCTCTCCAGTCAAACTGAAATACTGCTTTCATTGGGGCAACATCGGCTTTATAAAAAAACCAGGCCAGAAGAATACAGACTAAAAAATTGATATTCAGAAAGTAGATCCCGAAAGTCCAGTTATGCAAACTCGTAAAATGAGCACCAAAATATTGATACAAATGCTGACTTCCTTTTTGAATGAACTGAAGAATACCGTACAGCAAAGCCATATTGAAAACAGGATTGTATTTTAATAAAATAGGCAACATTGAAGCAAATATTCCGATCACGGAAACAATGGCCAAAAGGGCGCGGCATAGAGTAAACCATTCAATTGTGGGTGCAAATAAGCAGGCGGTATTGAATAGTAGTGATAAAAAACTAGCGGATAAAATCATGGTGCGAACCGGAATCTGTTTACCTAATTTTAACCCTAAAGGCATAAAAGCCAGCATACTAAAAATAGGGATATAAACAGAATACGTAAAAACAGTTGTCGAGGCCCCAAAATGCCCGAGAATCTGGGAATTATCATAAGTACTAACATTCAGTCCATTAAAAAAAGGAATGGTAAGGATATAAAGCCCTATGAGAGTAAAAACACTTCCTTTTTTTCCTGCAATCATCTTTTATTTTTTTACTTCAACCGTTACATTCATTCCTGGCTTTACTTCTTCTAAATCTTTAGCCGCAGCTTCAAATTCAATTCTAACAGGAATTCGCTGCGTTATCTTTACGAAATTTCCAGTTGAATTATCAGGTTCAACCATAGAGAATTTAGCTCCTGTGGCAGGAGAAAAACCAACTACTTTACCTTTAAATTCTTTTCCGTTCAATGCATCAATGGTAATGGTTACTTGCTGCCCTTGTTTTATTTTTTCGATTTGCGTTTCTTTAAAATTGGCCGAAATCCATAATTTTTGATTGAGTACAATCGTGGCTATAGTCTGATTGGCATTGATTAATTCTCCGATAGAAAGATTGCGTTCTCCAACATAACCATCAGATGGGGCTATTATGCTGGTATAGGATAATTGCAACTTTGCTGCATCAAGATCTGCTTTTTTTCTGGCGACTGTCGCTCGTGCTGCTTCCAAATTGATATTGCTTTGTTTGGTTACAGATCCACTCGCCTCCAGACCTTTTCGGCTCGCTTTTACATAAGCTTCTTCCGATTTCAGTTTCGAAATTACCTGATCATATTGATTACGGGTCACAGCCGAATCGGCATACATATTTTTGAAGCGTTGATAATCTTTTTGTGCTTTTTCAAGACTTGCCAAATCTCCGGCCAACTTTTCCTGCCCTGAAGCCTGATTCGATGCTGAGGTCGTAATGGTCTGTGTTAAGGAATGCAGGTTTCCCTCGGCTATAGCCAAATCAGCTTCGGCCTGCTTTACTTTGATGATGTATTCCGAATCATCCAAAATAACCAAAGTGTCGCCTTTATGAACATACTGATTGGCTTCAAACCTGATTTCCTTAATATGACCGGTTGCTCTTGCTGCAACACTGTTGATATAAGCCTCAACCTGAGCGTTATTAGTGGTTTCATAATTACTGAAATCAAAAAACAAGCTTAAAATCCATAAAGCTCCGGCAATCAAAAAAACAAAAGATAAAACCGTTAGAACCGTGTTTCGTCTATTATCCTTTTTTTCAATTGCTTCATTTGGTGCATTTTCTTCGCTCATGATATTATATCTTAAAGTTTACCCATTGCATATTGCAGGGAATAATATTGAATAATTAAATCTAAATTGGCGTTAACCAGTTCAATTCGGGAGTTATTTAATTGCAGCTCAGCATCTACAATTTCACTGATTAAGGCAAAATCGTTATCATACCTGCTTTTTACAATTTTATAATTGCTCATGGAGAGCTCCACATCTTTTTTAAAGGTTTTGATATTCTCTTTACTTTCGACATAACGCACATAAGCATTTTTTACTTCGGTAGTAATTTGGTCTTTCGTCACGGCCAAAGCAATATTACTCTTATCAATCTCCAGTTTATCTCCCGAAATACGGTGTTTTAAAGTATAAAAACTCGAAACATCCCAACTTAAAGAAAGACCTGCCGCCCAATAATTAAGAATATTGACATAAGTGGGCCACTGCGCCGGATATTCGGTATTCAGAATAAGATTGGCATTGATGTTGGGTCTGAAACCGCTTTTGGTTAGACTCAAAGAAGATTCAGAAAGCTGAATGCCAATTTCGGCTCGTTTTAACTCTTCTCTATTCAAAAAGGCTTCTTCTAAACTTTGTTGCAGATCTAAGTTTTCTGTCGGAATCATGCTTTCTGTAACTTCAGGTTTTAAAATCGTATTGGTAGGAAACCCAATGATGATATCCAGATAATTACTGATTAATTCGATTGTATTGGTACTTCTAAAAACAGAAACCTTAAAATTAGATTGTTGTAGTTCGGTTCTTAAAAGATCACTTTTTAAGTTCTGACCGTTATTCACGCGTGATTTTAACTGGCTGATACGAAGATCTGTATTGATAATATTTTGTTTGGTTACCTCAATTTGGCGGTATAGCTTTTCAAGAGTAAAATATTGTTCTGTAATCGCATTTTTAACGTCGGCCTCAGTCATCTTAACAACGGATTCCTGCATCTGGCTTAGCAATTTTTGTTGCTCAATCCTATTGTTGATAGAACCTCCGCTGTAAATTGGAATCGCCGATACCACATTGGCAAATCCCATATGATTCAAATAATCTACTGTAATATTGCTTTCGTAAAATCCCTCGTACAGCTTTGGATCACCTATATACGTATATCCTGCACTTAATCCAATGCGGGGCATTTTAGCAATTTTAGCCTGACCTACATTTTCATTGGCGATGGCCAGATTGGTATTGGCAATTTTAAGTTGTTTGTTATTTTGAATACCAAGTAATATGGCTTCATCCAGCTTGATTTTTTTTGCATTTCCGAGACTATCTTGCTGAGCAAAACTAAAGCTGGTAGTACATACCAAAAGAAGAAACAAAAACTTTAAACCTAAATCTTTTAATTGCCAATAATTCATAAGATTTAATTCATTTTTAGTTATGTAGGATTGTATTTAGTAACAATTCATTTTAAATAACTTCAACTAAAAGATTGTACGGAGAAAAAAATTGAATATTTCAATTACATAAACCGAGACATCCTATCAAATTTAAATATTTATTTCGATAATCATAAACAAATGTTAATTTTATTTTTAAATAATCAGATTAATTCTTAAAATAATAAAATTAAACCAAACTTTAAAAAAAGTAGTCTCTTTTACAATAAAATTCCGTTTTGGGCCTTAATAGTTTTTGGGATATCTTCTTCTTTCATCATTTGTTTTAAATCAATTTCAATAGTTCGGCAGATAGAAAGCATCGGGATATCGTTTGGCAAACCTCCAAATGGATTCTCAGAATAATCCCCAACAAGTTCCATAAGCAGGAAAATCCAGGAAACAATACTTACGACCGGAATAAACAACCATACATTATAAGGTCCCATTTGATCAAACTGGGCAATTAATCCAAATGGTAATAAAACAATGAAAATCCAGACAAATAAATTACTTGCATAGGCATATAAACGGGGTAACGGAAAATTTTTAATTCGCTCTGCCTTACCCTGTTCATCGTATAAATTATTCAGCAGTGTTTGCAATTGCACATGGTAAAAATCATTAATGATATCATCTTTTCTAAGCTGCATTAAATCTTGCGATTGCAAATCAATAATATGCGTAGCCATGTTCCTGAATCTCTTCAAATCAGCATATTCCTCAGAATTAAGATATTTTTCCAGCATCTCTTTCGTAAAATCATCTTCAAGAGTATCACCAGCCACTTTTTCTATGGATCTTCGACTTCTTTTGGCAATATGAGTCCCAAGTGTAATATGTTCCCAGGATGTAGGTATTGATAATTGGGCACGAAAAGCATACACATAAGCAATATTTCTGTAAATGAGTTTTTTGGTTATGGCATCAATTTCTTCTTCAGAAAGTTTTTCAACAGATGGATGATTTCTAATATAACCTCTCGTAGTAACACCCCACATACGGCTAATATTAAGGATTGTTCCCCAAATTTTTCGGGCCTCCCAGATTCGTTCGTAAGATTGGTTATTTTTAAAACCAATGTAAAAAGATACCGCAGTACCAATGATCCCGATACTAACCCACGGAATTGCAATCCATTTTAGATGTAGAAATTCGTATGAAAATAAAACCAGAAACGACCATACAATAATCCATAATAAATAACCTCCGCTGAATTTCACTAATGCACTAAAGCTGAAACTATTATTTACAAACATAAGTATCTGATTTTATAACCCTTATAAAGATAAAAATTAGCGTAATACAAATATCATTTTAGGTTTAAAAAGTGACATTTAATCGTTAAAATCATTTATCCGAAACTTAAAAACCTTGGTATTATATAAAATCATATATGAAATTATGTAATTTTATTTGACTCTTTTCCACTTATTTTTAGAATATGAACTATCAACATATTTTGGTAATAGATGATGATCTTGAAGATATTGAAATATTTTCAGAAGCCGTTAATTCATTTAAGGAAAACATCACTATTACAGCCTCTACAGACGCTTCTGTGGCGCTTGAAGACCTCAAAAAAGCAACACAATTACCCGATATTATTTTTCTTGATTTGCAAATGCCACGTTTAACGGGAAAAGATTTTTTGCAAAAAATAAAAGAAGATGACCGTTTACAAAATATACCAATTATCGTTTTATCCGGCCAGTCTGATCTAATCATAAAAGATACTTATCAAAAAATTGGTGCCAGTAATTTTATTTGCAAACCAAATAGCTACAAAGAATTAATCCAAATACTTCACGAAATACTTTATTCGTAAATTAAACCTTTTTCACATACCCTAATCTTAAGACTGAATTAAGATTGATTTTCTTTTCCAAATAAAATTGTCTTACTAATATTTATTTTTACATTTGCCTTATTTTTATTTATTCTAAATAGATTACTTTAAAAGTACTTTTTAGAAGAAATAAAAGTATGACCAAACTATTTATAAAATTGTAAAATTCTAAATATGAAAAAGAAACTTTTCATTTCAATTGCATTAGTTGCTGCTCTATTTTCTAATGCACAGCAAAAGAATATGTTATTAGAAGCAAGCTTTTGGAAGACTACTCCAAATGTGGAAACTGTAAAAGCCGAAATCGCAAAAGGAAACAATCCGTCTCAATCCAATCCAAATGCATTTGATGTTGTTGTGCTCGCCATTAATAATGAGGCACCTAATGAAACAATTAAATTTTTATTAGACCAGTCAGGTAACCCCGTTACTAAATCAACTCATGATAATCGTATTTACCTGCATTGGGCCGCTTATAAAGGAAATGTTGAAATGGTAGAATATCTTATTGCAAAAGGTTCAGATATTACTCTTGAAGACAGCCACGGGGCAACACCGGCTGATTTCGCTGCTACCAGCGGACAAAATAATCCAGCTTTGTATGACGCATTTTTCAAAGTAGGTTTAGATCCAAAGAAAAAATACAAAGATGGCGCCAATTTATTGCTACTTGCTATGCCATATGATAAAAACCTAACTACTGCAGACTATTTCACTACTAAAGGAATGTCACTTAAAGATGTTGACAATAACGGAAATACTGCTTTTAATTATGCAGCCCGAATTGGAAATATTGAATTACTAAAAAAAATCGCAGCTAAAGGGATTAAATATAATGACAATGCTTTATTTTTTGCTGCACAAGGAAACCGTAGAGAAACTACTTCTATAGAGGCTTATAAATATTTAGTCGAAGAATTAAAGCTAAAACCAACAGCTGTAAATAAATCAGAAGAAAATATCCTGCACGTATTGGCAGCTAAACCTAATCAGACAGAAATCATTAAATATTTCCTTTCTAAAGGTGTTGATGCCAACAAATTAGACAAAGAAGGAAACACACCGCTTATCAAAGCCGCTTCATCAAGAGAAACGGCTGTTTTAGAACAATTACTAGCGGTTACAAAAAATGTAAACGCAAAAAATACAAAAGGAGAATCGGCCTTGACAATTGCAGTAAAATCGGGAACTCCTGAAAATGTTGCTTTTCTTTTAAATAAAGTTGCAGATGTAAATGTAACAGACAAAGATGGTAACAACTTAGGTGTATATTTAATTCAATCGTATCGTCCTGAAGCAGCAAAAGGTCCAGATCCTTTAGAAGCAAAAATAAAATTACTACAAGACAAAGGCTTAAATCTTGCTGCTGCTCAAAAAGACGGCAGCACTTTGTATCATTTTGCGGCCGTAAAAAACGATTTAAATTTATTGAAAAAATTAGCTTCTTTAAACATTGACGTAAATGCCAAAAACAAAGACGGTATGACCGCGCTACACAAAGCTGCTATGATTTCTAAAAATGATGAAGTCCTGAAATATCTGATTTCAATTGGTGCTAAAAAAGACATTAAAACTGAATTTGACGAAAGTGCCTACGCTCTTGCAAAAGAAAACGAGTCGTTAACAAAGCAAAATATATCAATCGAGTTTTTAAAATAAATAATTTTTAAAATTCCAAATAAGAAAAATTCCAAATTCCAATAAAAATACAATACACATGAAATCAATTCTTAAAGTCGCTTTTACAGCTGCGTTAATATGCCTTGTTTCTTTCCAATCTGTTGCTCAAAGCAAATATAAATGCATGCTTCAAATGGCAAATTATATGGGTGAAGGTGCTTATATCGTAGTTTCTCTTATTAATCCAAAAGGAGAGTATGAAAAAACCCTTTATGTAATGGGTGATGATAAAAAATGGTACAATTCATTAAAAGAATGGAATAAATTTCAGACTAAGAAACATGACGATATCAGCGCGACCAGCGGAGCTTCAGTTACAGGTGGTGATCGTAGTATTACTACTTTTGAAATTGAAGATGCTAAACTGAACAAAGGATATAAATTACGTTTTGAATCGGCTGTTGAGGATCAGAAATATTATGTGACTGATGCAGAAATTCCGCTAACAACTGCAGGACTTGCTGATAAAACAGAAGGTAAAGGATACATCAGATACGTAAGATTAAACAAAATCTAATACCTTAGCTACTCAATTGCATTTGATTACCATTTAGCTTTCATTCAATGACTCTTTCTTTTTGGCGTTCCTCTCACCTGGCTTTGGCTTTGGTTTCTTCTTTATTTTTGATCTTGGCATCGGTAACGGGTATTATCCTGGCTGTTGATGCTGTACAGGAAAAAACACTTCCGTACAAAGTCGAAAATTTTGATACAATAACTTTGGGAGAAACACTTCCTGTTTTAAAAAAGAACTATTCTGAAATGACCGAATTAACTGTTGATTACAATCAATTTGTAACACTGCAGGCCATTGATCAGGATGGCAATGATATCAACGCTTATGTTGATGTCAAAACAGGAAAAAAACTAGGAACTCCGGTCAAGAAAAGTGAGTTTATTCAATGGATAACCAGCCTTCATCGCTCTTTGTTTCTACATGAAGCCGGTCGTTTTTTTGTGGGTGTTATTTCTTTTTTATTATTCCTGATTGCTATTTCCGGGTTTGTTTTGGTTTTGAAAAGACAAAAAGGAATCCGCAATTTCTTTTCGAAAGTAATCAAAGAATACTTTGCTCAATATTACCATGTGGTTTTAGGACGATTGGCTTTAATTCCGATTTTGATTATTGCACTTACGGGAACCTATTTGTCTCTGGAAAGGTTTAACTTTTTCATGGATAAAAAAGAGCAAAAGGAAAAGACAGAAACTATTATTCCTGCCAAAAAAGCTGTGAAAGTCAATGTTTTCAATACTATACTTTTAACGGATGTAAAGAAAATCGAATTTCCTTTTACAGATGATCCTGAAGAATATTATATCATTGAATTAAAAGACCGCGAAATTGAAATGAATCAGGTTACGGGTGAAGTAATTAGCGAAAAAAGATCGCCAATGACGGCTCAATTTGCTGCTTTAAGTTTGGACCTTCATACCGGAAGAATTAACGCGATCTGGGCTTTAGTTCTGGCTCTTGCTACTGCCAATATTCTCTTTTTTATCTATTCCGGTTTTGCGATGACTTTAAAAAGAAGATCAAGCCGAATCAAAAATAAATTCAAAGCCAGTGAAAGCAAATACATTTTATTGGCTGGGTCTGAAAACGGAAGTTCATTGCGATTTGCCAATGCGATTCAGAAACAATTGAATGCTGCTGGTGAAAAGGCTTTTTTAACGGAATTGAATAGTTATACGGCTTTCCCAAAAGCAGAACATATTATTGTTTTCTCTTCCACACACGGATTAGGCGACGCGCCATCCAACGGAAGAAAATTCATATCCCTTTTGCAGAAACACACACAACAGCAAAAAATCAATTTTTCTGTGGTTGGATTTGGTTCAACCGCTTATCCTGATTTTTGTGGTTTTGCCCGCGAAATTGATAGTCTTTTAGAAGAACAAAACTGGGCAGAACGTTTTCTGGATTTACAAACTGTCAATGACAAATCGGCGATGGAATTTGTAGAATGGATTAAATTATGGAGTGCCAAAACCGGAATTCCATTGCCTACAACGCCTTCTTTATACAATCATGCGCCAAAAGGTTTGCAGAAAATAATGGTTCTGGACAAAACCGCTATTTCTGAGACAGAACATACTTTTATCCTTACGCTTAGAGCTAATATGAGAGCCAAATTTACTTCTGGCGACTTACTGGCTATTTATCCTGCCAATGATACCAGAGAGCGTTTCTACTCTATCGGAAATCATTCCGGCAACATTCAATTGGTTGTTAAACTGCATCCAAACGGATTGGGTTCCGGCTTTTTGAATGAGTTAAAACCCGGTAAGGTCATCAAAGCAAGAATCATCGATAATCATGCTTTTCATTTACCAAAGAAAGCTTCAAAAGTGGCTTTTATCTCCAACGGAACCGGAATTGCGCCTTTCCTTGGAATGATCGAACAAAACAAGAAAAAAACAGAAACACATTTATACGCCGGTTTCAGAATGGAAACGGAAACGGTTTCAGGCTATAAAACCTTCGCATCCCAAATGATGCAAAAGCAACATTTAAAAAGTTTTCATTTGGCTTTATCCCGTGAAGAAAATCATTATTATGTAATGGATTTAATCAAACGTGATGCTGACTTTTTTACTGATTTATTATCCAATAATGGCGTAATCATGATTTGTGGTTCATTGGCTATGCAAAAAGATGTTGAATCGACGCTTGATGCTTTATTAGTGGAGAAAAACAAACAACTAAGCGACTATAAAAACAGTGGTCAATTATTGACAGATTGTTATTAAATTTAATTCCATAACAATGGTAAAAAAATGTGTCTAAAAATTTAAACACATAGAAACATAGATATTGTAATCTTTAAAGAAGGCATTTCATTTACCTCAAAACACATAGCTATCGGAATCGCTTAAACTTTAATCCTATATGAGTAAAAACTTCAATAAAATCAGATATTTGCTTATTATGATATTCATAGGCGCAGTAATCTTTTCATTTATAAATACCTATTTTAAATCGAGAGCTGTGCATTTTGAAAAATATGATTTTGTGGTGACCAAGATTACTGACACTCCGACTGGTGGCACCATTCCGTTCAAAAACGATACTGAAATGTATATGTGGCAATATGATTTTTTTCCAAGAAGTATTATCAAGGTCGGTGATTCAATCCATAAAGGATCAGAAGAAAAATATTTATATATTTTTCGAAGAGACAAAACTGAAAAGTTTATTGTAATAGACAGTATTCAACCAACAGGAATGTATTCCTGGAATTATAAACCTTAGAGTAACTTCTGAGAAACTAGTTTCTTTTTTATATTCTTTTTTAACATATAAACCTATGTTTTCTATGTGTTAGAAATTAAACACAACGAATAATATGCAATCTAAATACAATTCATTTTTCAATTCTCTCCTGTTCATTTTGGTACTTGTTTGCGGTTTCAATGCTGAAGCCCAAACGTTACGAAAAAGAACAACTATGCTTATGGGAGGCCGATTTGATATTTCGATTGTAGCAAACGATTCTTTGGCAGCAGAAAAATCCATTGATGAAATTATTGCTGAAATCACCAGAATCGAAAACCTTATTTCGGACTGGAAACCTACCTCTCAAGTTTCAGAAGTCAATCAGAATGCGGGAATTCGTCCTGTAAAAGTGGACAAAGAAGTTTTTGAACTGACAAAAAGAGCCCTTCGTTTTTCTGAAATTACCGATGGCGCTTTCGATATTAGTTTTGCTGCCATGGACCGCATCTGGAAATTTGATGGTTCGATGACCGAAATGCCTTCGGCGGAAGCCATAAAAAAATCAGTTGAGAAAGTCGGTTACAAAAACATCATTTTAGACAGCGCACAATCGACTATTTTCCTAAAATTAAAAGGAATGAAAATTGGATTTGGCGCTTTAGGGGAAGGATACGCCACCAACAAATGCAAAGATTTAATGCTTTCCAAAGGCATCAAAGCCGGAATTGTAAACGCTACCGGAGATATGACCGTTTGGGGAAAACAACCCAATGGCAAAGACTGGAACATCGGAATGACAAATCCTTTTGATACTGATAAACTTTTTGCCGTTGTTCCGTTGCACGATGGCGCGGTAACTACTTCAGGGAGCTATGAAAAATTTGTAGTTTTAGATGGAAAACGATATTCTCATATCATCAATCCTGCGAGCGGATACCCTTCTACCGGACTTTGCAGTGTTTCTGTTTTTGGTCCAAATGCAGAAACAGCCAATGGATTTAGTACTTCGATCATGGTTCTAGGAAAAGAAGCCGGAATCAAACTTATTAATCAATATCCGGAATACCGCTGGATTATGATTACAGATAAAGGGAAAATTATTAAATCGAAGAATTTCAATAAAACCAAATTTCACTTGAAAAACTAGGTGTAAATTTAAACACATAGAGACATAGACTTTGTAACCGCTTAAAAAAGGCATTTCATTTGTCTAAAAACACATAGCTGGCGTAAATTGTGTTTATAAATTTTAATTCCTTCAATTACATACAGCTATGTGTTAGAAATTAGTTTCTTTCCATTTCCTTTTTTAGACATAAAACCTATGTTCTCTATGTGTTTAATTTTTTCTCACGCAGATTCTGCAGATTTTTAATTTTTAATTCTTTTTAATATTCCAAAAAACCACAACTTTTCATACTTTTATCAAAAGATCCTGATTTAGTATGACAACAGATATTCTGGAAGTAAATGATTTTATTGTTTTAATTGAGCAGTCCTATGCAACCAAAACAGTAGTGGAAAAATGCGAAATTGACGGCGATTCTATTGGTTTTGCATTTTATGGTTCGGGCAATGTCGAGTTGGAAATCAAACATAACAATCAAACCAAATACCTTACTAATACTACCGGTTTAGCCATTTGCTTTTTCGGAAATCAGAAAGTGGAATTCGCTCATAAAATTGAACCGGACAAACCTTTGCAGTCGATCAGCATCTTCGCCAAACTTAAATACATTAACTCGTTGCCTAAGGCTGAAAAAGAAATCTTCGAAAACCATCTTTCAGATTTGATGCATCCAAAAGAACATTTTGTAAAAGGCCCTGCGTTTTATATGACGCTGGATATGCAACAGGCTGTTCAGAAAATCTTTAATACGTCGTACATCGGGACTACCCGACTGCTGTTTTTAAAAAGTCAGGTTAATGAACTTTTGGCTCATTTTTTTGCTTTACTAACCACAGACAAAAAAGCAGATTTATCGGAATACGACAAAAACAAATTATTTCATGCTAAGGAAATTATAACCACTCATTATTCAAAACCGCCATCGATAACCGAATTATCCAAAATGGTGGGACTCAACAGCAATAAACTGAAAAAGAATTTTAAAGAACTATTCGGAATTCCGGTTTTTAAATACATACAGGAAGAAAGATTGCATAAAGCCTATGAATTGCTTCGTGATAGTGAAAAAACCGTACAGGAATCGGCTTGGGAAGTGGGTTATGAAAGTTTGAGTTCGTTCTCCAATGCTTTTTATACTAAATTCGGCACGCGACCGAATGAAGTCAAACAACAATTCTTTTCAAACAAATCTTAATTCTTTTCCGACAAATGATTTCGTTCTAATCGGCCCAAATTTGTATCAGTTAATCACTTAAAACGAATTGATATGAAAACTACAAAAATTTTAGTTCTGGGAGCCAACGGGAAAACAGGACGCAGAGTATTAGAAAGATTAGAAAATAATGCTGATGTTGAAGTTCGCGCAGGTTCACGATCTGCCGCCATTCCGTTTGACTGGGAAAAACCGGAAACCTGGCAAGCGGCGCTTCAGGACATAGATGCCGTTTATATCAGTTATCAGCCTGATTTGGCTATTCCATCCGCAACAACCGCTATCCAGCTTTTTAGTGGCTTAGCAACGCAAATGGGCGTTCAGAAAATGGTTTTACTTTCCGGAAGAGGTGAAAAAGAAGCGCAAGTTTGCGAAGAAATAGTAAAAACCAATGCAAAAAAATGGACAATCGTACGAGCAAGCTGGTTCAACCAAAACTTTAGTGAAAGCTTCTTTCTGGAGCCAATATTAGCAGGTTACGTTGCATTACCAAGAGCCGAAGCATTAGAACCTTTTACAGATGCTGATGATATTGCAGATGTAATTACAGCTTCTCTTTTGGAAGATAAACACAACGGACAAACCTACGAACTTACAGGGCCAAGATTATTAACTTTCAAAGAAGTTATTGCCGAAATTGCAAAAGCTACGGATAGAGAAATCGCTTTTCAATCTTTAACTTTAGAAGAATATATCCAGATGTTGAAAGAATATCAGGTTCCGGAAGATCATATATGGCTGGTAAATTATTTATTTGACCAGGTTTTGGATGGAAGAAACTCATCCATTACCACGGATATAGAAAAGGTTTTGGGCAGAAAAGCTAAAGATTTCTCCAATTATGCTATAGAAACCGCTAAAACCGGAGTTTGGAATCAGACTGTACCTCAAAACTAAACTGAAATGATTTATTTCAGAGGAATGTTGTCAGGTTTGTTCGTTTGGACTTGTGTGAGTATTTCTTTTTATATTCTGGGAAATATTCAGCTAATACAGGATTCGTTTTACTGGCAGGCTTTCATTGTCATGATCTGTATTTCATTTTATGCTTTTCTCGCGGCTCAGTTTTATTATAAAAAAGAATATCAAACTAACGGAATTATAACGGGGATTTTAATATCCTCAACAGCTTTATTATTGGATGTTTTGATCACAGTTCCTTTTGTTGAAATTCCAAATGGAAGAAGTTATCAAAGTTTCTTCAGCAGTCCCGTTTTATGGATTTTCGTTTTGATAACTGTTTTTACGGTTTATTTTTACTGGAAGAAGAACATCGAAATAAATTAAAAAATACGCCAGAGTCATTCTGGCGTATTTTATTTTCATATAAATCTAAAGCAATACTAACAAAAATCAGGACGGTTCTTTAAGTGGCGATTTGACCAGCCAAACAGCCTTCAGCCCAAACATAATGATCACCAATGGCAAGTATAATTCATTGTTCAATAAAGTACTTATACCTAGAATATTAATATCGAGATAAGAATCGAGCATTCGCAGAAACAATCGGCAACTGTTGATAATGAAAACAACTTTGATCAGACGATCAATTCCCATTGATTTCAAATACAAACCCGCCAAAATAATACTTCCTAACAATTGAGAGAGTCCTAACGGAAAATACAACGCCCACCAAACCTGTTGTAGCGACGTAACCGTTTTAATAATAGGTTCCCGATCTGCACTATTTGCCGTTGCATAAGTATCAACTAAATAACCCTGCACAAAAAACAATTCAATCGAACGTATAAACAGTTCAAGTAAACAAAAAATAAAAAAACCTGAAAAAGCAAGAATCCGCCAGCCTTTATCCTGCCTGAAATCATCAAAACAAATGGTGAAAAATAAATACAAGAGTCCAAACATACTCAAAAGCATCAGCCAGGATCTGTAAATATTGAGTTTGTTTCCTCCATTAAGAAAATCGGTAATTACATTTCCGGTTTCGGGTACTTTCGCAAAAACCCACCATTGAAAGGTCTGAACTAAGATATAAATAATAGCGACAACAGCTGCGGCCATTCTAATTCGGAAATTTGTTATCATATCGATTCGAATTAAATTAATAACTTATATTTTGTATTACACCACACAAAAATGAAACCTATCTGCATATAAAATCCTGCAGGTTATTAAACAGTAATCTGGTTATCACTATAAAAAACAAAGCTCCTAATCAGGAGCTTTGTTTTTAAGATATTTTCTAATTATTCTTTCATAGCAACACCCGAACATCGAAAGTCTATCTTCTATAATCTATCTTCTATACTCTATTTTCTATACTCTATTGTCTTTTCTCTTGCCTCTTTTCTCTTGTCTCTTTCCTCTCTCCCTCTACCCTTTCCGAATAAGATAAATCAATATTTCGTCTTCTAATTCTTTCGACAAATTGTCACATTCCAGTTTATACTGAAAATGCTTTTCGAATTTTTTCTTAAACTTATCCGCTTTCATCCTGCTAGTACAGTAGTCATCGCAAATCATTTTAAACTTGTCATCGACTAAATATAAAATCTTAAGCGATTCTATATACTCTGCGAATTTGGCATTATACAACTCTTTAGGAACAGCCATACTATGTGATTTTTTAATTGATTGAATTTAAGACTCCAAAAAACACCCTGATAGAAACAGAAATCAAATTCTCACGAAATTAAGAACAGTATAAAGTTATGTCGGAATAGAATTAAAAAAAACAAATTGTAAGTTAAGTCTGTTTCATATTATAAATTGAAACCTCAATTTTAGAATAGAAGCAAAATGCAACCCTTTTTGTAGATATACATCTACAAAATCACTAGCTTTGTTAGACACAAATAAAATATAACCACCTAACAATAATGCAATTAAAAACAAAAAAAGTATAAACTTATATTTTTGTTCCGTTTTAGATTTGTATCTATTAATTTTTTAAAAGCAATGAGATGAATATTTCAAACCAGAAAAACAACGTTGAAAACAGTTCCAGAACCTCTGCTAAAAAAGCTAAAATAATGGCAACTTCAGCCAGAAGCAATGAGAAATCAAGCAGTGAAACGAGGAAATCAGTTCAGATAAATAAATAAATAAATAAATTAACACCAATAAAACCTTTAGATTATGCCAAGAGAAATCAACGAAGATTTCGGTCTGGACGATCGCAATTTTCACCCCGAAGAACAGTTAATCCATTCTGTCAGTAAAAAAAAGAGAAACAAAAGATTAAAACAGGACTTAGAAACCGAACTCGACAAAGATCCTGATGATGCTCTTGATGACGCTTTAGATGCCGATCTTAAAAATTTTTCAGATGAAGATTTCGATAAAAAAGACAAATCTGATTCCTGAATATAATCTTAACGGTTAAACTATGCGCAAAGTAAAGCAACCTGAAACTTGAAACCTGAAACTTGAAAAACAAATTGGCCTAAAAAAGAATGCTGGTATCTTATGCATCCTTTACGCTTTAATTAATTTTTGAAATTCATTTCATAAAGAAGCTCAATTGTTTAATTGAGCTTCTTTATTTTTAATCCTTAAAATAGAATTCCAAAACAAAGCTATTTTAGAAAAAAAGACAACCAAAAACACGCTTATTTTAATATATAAAAATCTAATTATCACATAATTATTAATCACTTACTAAAGCATTAAATTAAGTTATTTTGAAATTACCATTATCCTATTATCTTCATCAGGATGTCCTTTTTTTGGCCAAAGATTTACTCGGAAAAGTGCTATTCACTCAAATCGAAGGGCAAGTAACAGCAGGTGTTATCGTAGAAACCGAAGCCTACTTCGGCGAAATAGACAAGGCCTCTCATGCCTATGGCGGCCGACGTACCAACCGAACCGAAATCATGTACAGCGAAGGCGGCGTCTCCTATGTATATTTATGCTATGGCATTCATCACTTATTCAATATCGTAACTTCCGTTAAAAATGAACCGCATGCTGTGCTCATACGGGCTATTGAGCCCCTGATTGGTACAGAAACAATGGAATTACGACGTAATATGCCGATCACTAAAAGCGCTATTTCATCGGGTCCCGGTTCTGCGGCTAAAGCTTTAGGAATTGACAAGACTTTTAATCAAAAAGATTTAGGCGGAGAAGAAATCTGGATTGAAGATCACGGCATCCGATATTCAGAAAATGACATAGCCGCAACCCCGAGAGTAGGTGTCGCATACGCGCAGGAAGACGCCTTTTTACCCTGGAGATTTTTCATAAAAGGCAATAAACATGTAAGCAAACCTAATAAGGTCTAAACAAAAAACTATATTAAAGAAAAAATTTAACTATACACCACTAATAATTAGAATAACAAATACTTAATAAACCACTATTGATTTTACTTATAGCAGAAATTGCCCGCAGATTGAACGGATTTAGCTGGTTTGCACAGATTATTTTTTGGTAAGTTTAGCCACTCCCGATAGCTATCGGGATTCACAGATTAGAATGATTTCATCTGCCAAATCTGCGTAATCTGCGAGAACAAAATTTATAGCCAAAGAAAACAATCCATAAATCCATATACTCTATGACAAAAAAAAATCCCACAAATCTGCCCAAATCCGCAAAATCTACGTGAAATAATTTTAAGCCAAAGAAATAAATCCATTAAAATCCATGCAATCCGCGGCAAAAGAAATCAGCAAAAACCCGCCTAAATCCGCGTCATCCGTGCGCCATTTCACATTTCACATTTCACATCTCACCTAGAACAATCACAAATAAATCATAAAAAATTTGGATAAATGACCAATCGGTCATATATTTGCAAGGTAAAATAAGAGCTATCATGGCAAAAGGAGAAGAAACCAGACAATTCATCATCGATAAAGCAGCACCCATCTTTAACACAAAAGGGATCGCTGCAACCTCTATGAGCGATATTATGGAAGCGACCAAATTGTCTAAAGGCAGCATGTACGTTCATTTTGAAAACAAAGAAGTTCTGGCCTGCGCTGCCGTAGATCATAATATGAAAGTATTAGGCGATAAACTGATGGCGAAAATCAGCCAAAGCAAAACAGCCAAAGAAGAACTATTTACGTATATCGATTTTTTCAGCAATGCGGTAAACCCGCCCCTAACAGGAGGTTGTCCGTTATTGAATTTCGGAACAGAAGCAGATGACACCAACCCTGTTGTAAAAGAAAAGATCAATCAGGGAATAAAATACAATCAGCAATTATTAGAAAACAGCATTAAAAAAGGCATCGCCAACGGTGAATTCAAGCCCAAATGGAATGCCGGAGAGTTTGCCACCGTAATTTTCGCCATGATGGAAGGAGGTCATTTAATTTCAAGAATGTCAGAAAACAACGATAAGATGCAAATCATCGTCAAAACCCTCAAAAAAACCATAGAGAAAAACAGCCTCTAATTTTTTTTATTAAAAAAGTGACCTATCGGTCACTTTTAAAAAAGATTCAAAGAGGCAAAGTTACAAAGGGGCAAAGATCGATAGTCAACAGGAAGCATATAAACAGTTACACAATTAAACAACTAACAATTCACATTTAACAACTCACATTTCACCATTAACAATTAAAAATTCACAATTATCATGAAAACAATCTTAATTTCAGGAGCATCAAAAGGATTCGGAAGAGCCTGGGCAGAAGCATTTTTAGCAAAAGGATACAAGGTAGCTGCAACAGCAAGAAATATTGATACCCTGGCTGACTTAAAAGCACAATATGGAGAAGCAATTCTACCTCTTAAACTAGACGTAAACAATCGTGACGAATCGTTTGCAATAGTAGAAAAAGTACACCAACATTTCGGGGCCATTGATATCCTGATCAACAATGCCGGTTATGCCTTAAACGGTGCGGTAGAAGAAGCTAGCGAACAAGAAGCAAGAGCACAATTCGAAACCAATTTCTTCGGAACTTTATGGTTAACACAAGCCGTTTTGCCTATCATGAGAAAACAACAAAGCGGTCACATCATTCAGGTTTCTTCTATTTTAGGAATTACCACTTTACCGGTTTTAGGTCTTTACAACGCCTCTAAATTTGCGGTTGAAGGTCTTACTGAAACTTTAGCTCAGGAAGTAAAACAATTCGGAATCAACGTTACTTTGGTAGAACCAAACGGTTATTTCACTGATATCTGGGGTAACACATTCAACAGCAAACCCATCGACGCTTACGACGGTCTTAAAAAAGCGATTGCAGAAGGACATGATCCTGACACTTTCGGACAAACAGGCGCTACAGTTCCGGCCATCATCAAACTAGTCGAAGCCGAAAACCCACCTCTACGCCTATTCCTAGGAAAAGTAGCTTTACCATTCACCAAACATGCCTACGAACAAAAACTAGCCACCTGGGAAGAATGGAATGACGTTTCTGTAGCAGCACACGGATAATTTTTTTTTAAGTTGATTGCAAAACGAGATTGTTTCTTTTTTAGGAAATGATCTCGTTTTTTTTGGTTTTTGTTTGTTTTGTTTCAGGTTTCAACTTAAGCAGCAGTTTTTATATTAGATTATTTCTTAAAATAGATTATTTCTTAAGCCGGCTATAAATCAAAGTTTAAATTTCAAATCTTACTTTTTGCTTCTTTCTTCTTTCTTCTATATTCTATTTTCTTGCATCTTGTCTCTTGCTTCTAACATCTCAAAATTAACATTACATCTTCCCCTTAAAATCTTACATAATCCCCATCTCAAAACCTATCAACAATCTCAAAAATTTAACTTCATTTCCAATTTTAAAGCAATCAAAACCCTTATTTTTATGTAATTATTGATATTTTCTTTAAACAGCTGTTAAATTTTCAATAAAAACTAATCGTTAATTCTGTAAGAAAACGTATATTTGAGAAAACAGTATATTTAAATAAAGTGCAGAAAAAATCAAAAACACATAGTTTTATATTCCCCAAAACTCCAACCGGAGTTGACGGACTGGACGAGATTACAAACGGAGGTTTCCCAAAAGGGCGCCCTACTTTAATCTGCGGAGGTGCTGGCTGTGGGAAAACATTAATGTCAATGCAGTTCCTGATTAAAGGAATCACCGATCATAACGAAACCGGGGTCTTCATGTCGTTTGAAGAGCCGTCGGACGACCTTACATTAAATGTCAAATCACTAGGTTTCGACATTGAAAAACTTAAAAAAGACAAAAAACTGGTAGTGGATCACGTGCGCGTAGAGCGATCAGAAATTGAAGAAGCAGGCGAATACGATCTCGATGGTTTATTCATCAGATTAGAATACGCTATCGATTCGGTAAAAGCGACAAGAGTAGTATTAGATACCATAGAATCTTTATTTGCAGGTCTGGACAATCAGGCGATCCTGAGAGCCGAACTGCGCCGTTTATTTCATTGGCTTAAAGCCAAAGGAGTAACAGCAATCATAACCGGAGAACGCGGCGAAGCAACCCTTACCCGTCAGGGATTAGAAGAATACGTTTCAGACTGCGTTATCGTACTGGATCATCGTGTGATCGAACAAGTTTCGACAAGAAGGCTCCGAATCGTGAAATACAGAGGATCTACACACGGAACCAACGAATATCCGTTTTTGATTGACGAAGACGGAATTTCAGTATTGCCTATTACGTCTCTAAAACTCGATAACGAAGTTAGTTCTGATGTCGTTTCGACAGGAGTTCCGGGCTTAAACGATATGTTTCACGGCGGCGGATTTTTTCGCGGGAGCAATATCCTGGTTTCAGGAACAGCCGGAACAGCCAAAACAACCGTGGCCTGCTATTTTGCCAATGAACAATGCGAAAAGAACGAAAAAACCATCTATTTCGCCTTTGAAGAATCGCCACAGCAATTGGTTCGCAATATGAGATCGATTGGTATTGATCTTCAAAAACACATTAAAAAAGGAATTTTGCAGATCCATTCTTCACGTCCTTCGCTGAACGGATTAGAATTGCATTTGCTTACGCTTCGAAAACTAATTAAAGAGTTTCAGCCAACTACTATAATTATTGATCCTATAAGCAATTTGATCACCGTAGGAAGTGAACACGAAGTACGTTCGATGCTGGTAAGACTTATTGATATGCTGAAAGCACACAATATAACGGCTCTTTTTACGTCTTTAAATAAACAAACCGATAATTTCAGACCCGATTTGGCTGAAGAATCCGTATCGTCATTAGTCGATACCTGGATCACGGTTCGCGATATGGAAGGCATTGGCGAAAGAAACCGTGGGATATTTATTATCAAAGCGAGAGGCATGGGCCATTCCAATCAGGTTAGGGAATTTGTGATTACGAGTAAAGGAATCGAATTGCTGGATGTAGAACTAGGTCCGAATGGAATCCTGACCGGTACAGCAAGACAAACTCAAAAAAACAAAAAAACTATATCAGATATTAAGCTTCAGAACGAAATTAGTCGAAAAGACAGAGAAATTGAACGCAAACGCAAAGTTCTGGAAGCCAATATAGAAGCACTTAGAAACGAATTCGAATCGGCACAGGAAGAATTAAGCTCCCTGAAAGCCACAGAAGAATTACAGGCAACATTTTCTAAGAAAAAATAACAACAAGATGAAAAAAGAAGTCGTAGCCGAATGGCAGTTACTGCTCTATATAGCAGGTCAAACGCCAAAATCGATCAAAGCACTTGAAAATATAAAAAAGTACGCAGAAGAACACCTGGCAGGGAAATACAGCATCGAAATTATCGATTTGCTGAAGAATCCACAATTGGCCGAAGGTGATCAGATTTTGGCTGTACCAACCTTAGTCAGGAAATTTCCGGAACCTATTCGCAAGATCATTGGCGATCTTTCAAATGAGGAAAGAGTGCTTGTAGGGCTTAATATTAAACCCTTAAACACTTAAAAATGGACAATTCAGCTGATGGGACAAGTACAACCAAACATAAGTTCATGCTTTTTGTTTCGGGTATGTCTGTTAAATCAGGACATGCTATCGAAAATTTACGCAAAATATGCGACAAACATCTCCGCGATAACTACGAACTGGAAATCGTAGATATTAGCCGGGATACAGAACAGGCTGTCATACATCAAATTGTAGCGATCCCAACTTTAATAAAAATACAGCCCGCTCCACGGCGAATCATTTTAGGCGATTTGTCAGACAAGGAAAAGGTATTGAGAATACTTAATTTAAGTGAATAGAATTTGATAGTAAACGATAAAAATATTGACTCCTTATTGGCAGAAATTGAATCGTTAAAGCAACGGCTTTACGAATCAAACAGCATCATTGATGCCATAAAAGAAGGAGATGTTGATGCCCTTGTGGTCAACACCAACGGAACACCGCAGCTGTACTCACTGGAAACAGCCGATTATACATATAGACTGCTAATCGAGAAATTCAGACAGGGTGCCCTGAGTATTGCCAAAAATGGGCTGATCTTATATTGCAACGATTATTTTGCAAAACTGGTCAATACGCCCTCAGAAAAAATTATTGGGAATTACATACAGGAATTTTTCGACAACCCTTCGCAATTTGCTACACTTATCGAAGGCTTAAAATTGGGTCTTGGCACACACGAAATCCTTTTTAAAAGCGATGGTGGCTCCCCTACTACTTTTCCGGCCTATATTTCCCTCACCGATCTTGAACCTTCAGTAGACGCGATCGGAATCGTAGTGATTGATTTAACCGAAAAGAAAAAACACGAAGAAGCGTTAATCCAACATCAGGCAGAACTCGAAGGCAAAATCAACGAGCTCAACCGAATCAACAGCAGTCTTGAAGAATTCATTCACGTGATCTCGCACGATTTAAAAGAACCGCTTCGGAAAATTGTCATGCACAACGGCAAAATTGACGGCACCTATCTTAACGAAATTGATTCCAAGTCCATGAACATCATCAAATTCTCGGTGTTGCGTCTTAATTCGCTCGTAGATGATCTGGTGCAATATTCTTCGCATACCAAACAGGAAGAACGGGGCGAAGTCAATCTGGCCGCCGTTATTACAGAAGTAATCGAAGATCTCGAAGTCATTATCACCGATAAAAATGCGAAGATCAAGACCGGAAACCTGCCCGTTATAAAGGCATCAAGAGTGCAAATGCGCCAGCTTTTAGCCAACCTGATTTCGAACGCCATTAAATACAGCAAAGCAAACATCCCGCCTGTTATACAAATTCTGGAAGCCGATGCCACAGATGTTGAAGTTCCACAACAAAACACTAAATTTGTCAAGATTCAGATCAAAGACAACGGAATTGGAATGGAATCAAGCCATTTGCTTAAAATTTTCACCATCTTTCAGCGCCTACATGCCCGAAACGAATATTCCGGAAACGGTATAGGCCTGGCGATCTGTAAAAGGATAATGGAAAACCATTCCGGAAACATCACTGTCGAAAGTACACTGAACGAAGGAACAACTTTTAATCTTTACTTTCCAATTGTATAAAATGCCACAAAAAAAACTTCATATCATAATAGCCGAAGATGACGAAGACGATGCCGATGTAATCTCTGAAATCTTCAACAACAACCCCAGTTTTGCGAAAGTGAGCCTCGTAGCCAATGGCGAAGAACTGCTCCATTTCCTAAAAAATGCGGCAAACGAAAACCCGGATGTGATACTGACCGATATTAACATGCCCATACTCAACGGCATCGAGGCCCTGCAGGAAATTTTAAACCACAACGACCTCAAAAACATTCCCTGCTTTGTCTATTCCACTAGCATAAACCCTTCTTACAAACAAAAATGCGATGTACTGGGCGTAAAAGGCTATCTCATTAAGCCCTACTCCTACGAGGCTTTCGCCGAAATCCCGCAGACGATTTTAAGTAGTATTGAAGAATAAAAATATAAAACGAGATGTTTCTTTTAGAGAGGGTCTCGTTTTTTTTTGGAGCTGTTTCCCGCTATCCACTTGTATCTTTTGTGGTGAACCCCACCACAAAAGGATTTCCCTTCCCATCAGGGCTAGTGAGTTGGTTTTATAAGAAGATATATTTTGTTCTTCATTTATGCTAACAATTCACCATCAACTACCAGCCCTTCACAGCCCCACCTTTAAACTCACGAACGGCCACCTGCTCTACTTCGGCAGATTGGAATGCCTGAAGAAACTGTTTTACCTTTTCCCCATTTTTATTGTCTTCACGGCTTACAACCAGATTTACGTAAGGAGAATCTTTATCTTCTACAAACAAGGCATCACGTGCCGGAACCAAGCCTGCCTGAGACGCAAAAGTGTTGTTGATAATAGCAATCGAAACATTTTGATCATCTAAAGCACGAGGCAATTGAGGCGCTTCTAATTCTAATATTTTCAGATTTTTGGGATTATTTACAATGTCTGTTACTTTAGGCAACAAACCAACTCCTGCACGGAGTTTCAATAAACCGTTTTTTTCTAAAAGCAATAGTGAACGTCCACCGTTTGTTGGATCATTTGGAATAATGATCGTGCTTTCGTTTTTCAATTCAGAAAGGCTTTTTATTTTTTTAGAATAAGCCGCAATCGGGTACACAAATGTTTTTCCGATAATGGCCAATTTGTAACCGCGTTGTTTAGACTGCTCATCTAAATAAGGTTTGTGCTGAAAAGCATTGGCATCAATATCGCCCTGACTCAACGCTTCGTTTGGAATTACATAATCATTAAAAGACACCAATTCCACCTCAAGTCCGTATTTTTCTTTGGCTACTTTTTTAGCAGCTTCTGCTACTTTCAATTCTGGTCCGGAAGCAACTCCTACTTTAATATGATGCGGATCGTTCTTTTTGTTTTCTCCACAATTTGATAAAACAAGTGATAAAGCTATAATTCCGGCTGTTTTAAAGAAATTTAATTTAGTATTCATCTTTATATTTTTTAATTTTTAATTCTAAGTTTTTAATTGACAACTATCTGTGGTCAAATCGTTTTGATAAAGTATCGCCGGCAAACTGGATTAAGAATACCAGAATTACAAGTAAAGCCAAAACCGAATTCATGGTTACGGCATCATACCCAATATAACCGTACTGATACCCCACTTGTCCTAAACCACCTGCTCCTACTGCTCCACCCATTGCAGAATACCCTACAAGCGTAATTAAAGTGATAGAGGCTGCATTGATTAAAGAAGGTAAAGCTTCCGGCAGTAATACCTTATATACTATTTGAAAAGGTGTTGCGCCTAAAGCTCTTGCGGCTTCAATTAATCCAGATGGCAAACTTAAAAGACTATTTTCTACCAATCGTGCAATAAAGGGTGCTGCACCAATACTTAATGGAACCAGTGCCGCACTAACGCCAATAGAGGTTCCGACAATCACGCGGGTAAACGGAATCATCCAGACAATTAAGATAATAAAGGGAATCGAACGGAAAATATTCACCAAAATAGATAACACTCGATTTAAAACAGGCTGTTCTAATATTTGATTTTTACGGGTAAGGAAAAGCAAAATACCTGTTGGAAGTCCTAGTAGAAAACCGAAAAAACCAGACAAAAATGTCATGACGATCGTTTCCCAGGTTCCTTTTAATAATAATTCAATAATGGATTCAGACATAACCTATGATTTCTGTTTTAATATGTTTTGATATAAAATACTCGATTGCAGCTTTGTAGTTTTCGCGTTTACCGGATAACTCGATCAGCATAATCCCAAAATTAACTTCGCCAGCCTGATCCATTTGTGCGCTAATAATTTTAAAATTAGTATCAAACAATCTCGAAACTTCTGAAATGACAGGTTCATTTACTGATTTACCAGTCATTTCAAGTCTTAATAGTGGGTTTAAGTTTGTACCATCTTCCTTTTGTAATCTTTCCAGATAAACAGCAGGAATATCCAGATGCAAGGAAGAGACAATAAATTCCCTTGTCAGTTCGTGTTTAGGGTCGGCAAAAATTTCGCCTACACTTCCCTGCTCTATTAGTTTTCCGTGACTAATTACCGCTACTTCATCACAAATTGATTTAACCACTTCCATCTGGTGTGTAATCAATAAAATCGTAATATTAAGTCGGCGATTGATATCCTTTAATAAGTTCAGAATAGATCTTGTAGTGGCAGGATCAAGCGCGCTTGTTGCTTCGTCACACAATAAAACTTTTGGATTATTGGCCAATGTTCTGGCAATGGCAACTCTTTGTTTTTGTCCTCCCGAAAGACTTGCCGGATAATCATTTGCTTTTTCGCTTAAGCCAACTATTTGAAGCAATTCTAAAACCCGCGTTTTGATCGCTTCTTTTGAAACTCCCGCTAATTCCAAAGGAAAAGCAACATTCTCAAAGACTGTTCTCGATGAAAGTAAATTAAAATGCTGAAAAATCATTCCGATTTGCCTTCTTTCAATAGCAAGCTGAGCGTTTGATAATTGTATTAGCGATTTTCCATCCACAATAATTTCTCCTGAAGTTGGCCTTTCCAGTAAATTAACGCATCTGATTAAAGTACTTTTTCCTGCTCCCGAAGTTCCGATTACACCAAAAATTTTCCCTGGCGGAACCTTTAGCGAGACATCCGATAGCGCCGAAACAATTCGGTCTTTCTGATGAAAAGTTTTACTAACGTTTTTTAATTCAATCATTCTTTAATTTTAGTTTAAAAACAAAAAAGCCTTTCAAATTACTCATGAAAGGCTTTTTGAAAAAATAGTACTATTTTATATAGAAGCCCATACAATCATTACAGTATCCCAGCACATCATTTTGTTGCTGTTATAATAATTCTTCATATTATAGCTCTTATTTCTCATTGCGTTTGCAAATTTAAAGAGTATTTTTTGATTTTACCTCATAAATCATCAAAACTTTTATTAACCTATCAAAATAGTAGATTAACTCATTTTATTCTACATTCAAATTCTACATTCAAATTCTACATTCAAATTCTACATTCATATTCTACATTCATATTCTACATTCATATTCTACATTCCATTCCGTCCTCAAAAATTTTCTTAAAGCTGTTTTCCTTCCATAAAACCTCTAAACTCAATCATTATAAATTATTTTAATAATACTAAAAAATTATTAATTTGATTAATAAACATACTCGCCCTAAATTTGCCTCATCAAAATCAAACAATTGATTTTAAATAATTAAAACAACTTAAAAAATAGAAATCATGAAATTTACAAGAAGAGCAAACGCAAATTGGAAAGGTACTGGGATGGAAGGAAAAGGAACCATCAGTACACAAAGCACAACTTTAAACGAAGCGCAATTATCTTTCAAAACCCGTTTTGAACAAGGAGTTGGAACCAACCCTGAAGAATTAATCGCAGCGGCACATTCAGGCTGTTTCACCATGCAATTAAGCTTTTTATTATCTGAAGCTGGTTTTGTTCCGGAAGATTTAGATACTGTAGCAAAAGTTACTTTCGAAGACGGAACAATTACTTTAATTCAATTAGAACTAACCGGAAAAGTTCCTGGAATTTCAGCAGAAGATTTTCAACTGGCAGCTCAAAAAGCAAAAGAAATTTGCCCAATTTCAAAATTATTAAACACTGAAATTACTTTGGCTGTAACACTGAATTAATTTCAATATCAAAAATCAAATATCAACATCAAAAATTAATGACAATTTCAATGTCAAAATCTAAAATCAACAATTTAAAATCTAAAATCATTATGAAAACACTATCTATAAAAGAACAATTGAAATCTTATTTCCTGTTCGCCGCTTTAATCTTAAGTTTAGTATTTACAACTGTAAATATCAACGCACAAACTAAAACTACTGTTCCACAAATCAAAAACGTTGTATTGGTACACGGTGCCTTCGCAGACGGTTCAGGATGGCAGGGGTTATACCAAATTTTAACTAAAAAAGGATATAACGTAACTATTGTTCAAAATCCGTTGAGCTCATTAGCAGATGATGTTGCTGCAACTAACTTAGCTTTAGACAGACAAGATGGACCAACTATTTTGGTAGGACATTCATGGGGCGGAACTGTAATTACAGAAGCCGGAAACCACCCAAAAGTTGCAGCATTAGTTTACGTAGCGGCTTTACAGCCTGATAACGGAGAAAACTCTATTCAATGGTTACAAACTGCGCCTCCAGCTCCTGAAAATGGTGTATTGGCTCCAGATGGCAAGGGAATTGCTTACTATGACAAAGCTAAATTCCACGCTGGTTTTGCCGGAGATATAAGCAAAGAACAAGCTGATTTCATGTATGCTTCTCAAGGTGCTTTCCACGCACAAGGATTTGGAACACCTATTACAAAAGCAGCCTGGAGAGATAAACCTTCTTACGGAATTGTAGCAACTGAAGACAAAAGTATCACACCAGATATTCAACGTGCGATGTACAAACGTTCGAACACAAAAATCACAGAAATAAAAGGAAGCCATGTGGTTTTTATTTCGCAACCAGAGGCTGTTTCGAAAGTTATTATCGCTGCTTCTAAGAAACAATAATTAGTTCAAATTTGATCTAAATATTTAAACACATAGAAACATAGGTTTTTATACTGTAAAAAGGCGTTTCACTTGTTTCACGACACATAGCTATGTGTTTTCAAGCAAGTGAAACGCCTTTCTCTACAAAGGAAAACTATGTTTCAATGTGTTAAAATTACATAAACTTACTAACGGCCTTTACAAAATAAGGCGAATCGTTCCAGCGTATTTTTCTATACGCAAAATCTTTTTTGAGGGAGTCCGGGAGGGAATTCCAGATGGCTTCGTTCATTTTCTCCAGGATTAATTTCTTTGAAAACGAATCGGAAACTACCAGACTGATTTCTCTTACAGGAATAGGTTCCGTGAATGGTTTAAAAAGTCCTGATGGTGCATCGTTCAAAATAGAAAGCTGTGGAATAATAGCAAATCCTAAATGCGCGCGGACTAAATTTTTTAAGGTTTCAATCGAACTGATATCGTAGGTAAACTGCTCTTTTATTTTATCTGAGGATTTTAAACCGCAGATATCCAGTAATTGTGCATTATAGCAAAACTCGTGATGTAATAACAATAATTCAGTTTTATCTCCGGGCTGCATTTCATAAAACGCTTCTTTCGCCATGGGATGGGATTCATTCAAATACGCAACAAACGGTTCTTTAAAAATAGGATGTTCAATCAAATTGGGATTTCCGGTTGGTGTTGCCATTATAGCCACATCAATGGTTCCCGTTTCTACATCTTTCATCAACTGACCGGTATTGGATTCCCTTATAATGAAATGTACTTTTGGAGTTGCCTCTTTCATCGCTTTAATAAACAACGGAATCAAATAAGGCGATAAAGTGGAAATGATACCCACTTTGATCTCCCCTTCTAACAGGTTTTTTTCATTCACTACAAAATCCCGAATTTCATCTGCCTCGCGAAGAATTTTTTTTGCTCGATTGATAATCTCGATTCCTAAAATAGTTGGCGTCAATGGTACTTTATTCCGATCAAAAATCTTTATTCCGATTTCTTCTTCAAGATTTTTTAACTGAATGGTTAGTCCGGGTTGTGTTACCATGCAAACTTCGGCAGCTCTTGCAAAATGGCGTTCTTCGTCTAAGGCTACAATATATTTTAATTGCTGGATCGTCATTGATTATAATTTTATTTTATAAAGATAGAAAAATATCAATTTTGATTATAAAAATGTAGAGATTTTAGCACAAAGTGCATGAAGATTTTTTGATGTGGACGGCTTTGTAAAAACACAAAGTTCACAAAGCTATGTGAATATAACTTTGTGAACTTTGTGTATCCCGATAACTATCGGGATTGCGCACTTTGTGGTAAAATGTCAAAGTTGTTCAAATTTCATTTAATTAGGCAATTTGCTATCCCCCATCAAAGAATCCAATTTCTTCAATTTCGCTCCCCAGAATTCATCAAAGAAAGAAATCCAATTCTTCAATTCATCAAAGCCATCTTTTTTGAGACTGCAATACCGTTCACGCCCACTGTCTTCTATGGAGATAAAACCTGCATTATATAAAATCTTCACATGTTTGGAAACTGCAGGACGACTCATATCGAAATGATCAGCGAGCGAATTAATGGTCAGACGGTCTTCGCACAGCAGGGAAAGCATTTTCCTTCTGCTTGGGTCTCCAATGACCTGAAATACATCAAGAGCTGGTGTTGCCATATTATACGTTTAATAAATTGTTTATTTTTTCGAATTTCTCCAGCCAACCGTGGTTTAAACCATTGAAAAAATCAAAGTTTTCATCTTTGTCAAATCCGTTATGTTCCAGATAAACTTGTGTGCCTTTTTCTGTGGGATCGAGTTTCCAAATCACAACTGATTCAAGCGTGATCTTCTCATCCCCTGGCCCACTTTTCCAGGAATATGACAATTTTTTGTATGGCTCAATTTCCAAAACGGTACAATAAAAAGTACCATCGAAATCTAAATCCGGAATCGGGTTGATTCTAAATTGAAAATCGGTTCCCACTATTGGTTTA
Source organism: Flavobacterium sp. LAR06 (assembly GCF_041946075.1). Classification (NCBI taxonomy): domain Bacteria; kingdom Pseudomonadati; phylum Bacteroidota; class Flavobacteriia; order Flavobacteriales; family Flavobacteriaceae; genus Flavobacterium; species Flavobacterium sp. LAR06. The sequence continues at coordinate 73,712 of NZ_JAUTYT010000008.1, forward strand.
AAATTATTTTTCATTAACCAAAGAGCCATTAAGTCTGAGTCTGTCAGGTATTGCCAAACCTTTTCAGGGGAATGAGCAAAAAAATACTGATGTTTGATGCTTCTTTTCATAATAAGTAACTTTTAAGTTACACAAATATATAAGTAACTTTTGAGTTACACAATTATTTTCAAAAAAAAAGATAACAATGTTCCGTTTAGAACAAAACCTAAATAACCTATTGTCAATTATTTAAAACAAAAACATGGAAATTTTATAACATTTTTAAAAAATTCTATAATTTTTAGCAAAACCAAAATCTCAAATTGTACGTATGTATCAATATACGATACTCTGGAATGGCTTAAATTCAAATGGAGAAGTTTTTGGAGCATATTGAGTTTAATGACCTTCCGGGTTATCGTTTTATTTCGTTAAATTTTATAAAAGCCGTAAAAGTTTGGAAAAGACTGAAATTCAGAGATTAAAAAAGAGTTTGCAATATTTGGAAAGTAAACAGCGAGAATTTAAAAAACAGCAGGACAATGATACTCGCAGTATTGAATCCATTATAAAATATCTAAAAAAAGACATGATCCAACAGTTTAACCTAACGGATTATGATTCATTAATCAAACAACAGATTAAAGACACAGATGTTTTTATTGTCCATGTCAAATATATGATAGAAAGTATTTTTTCAAATTCAATTTGAGCGCTGAATTAACTTTCACCACAAACAAAAAAGTATGGCAATCGGTTGCTCTTAAATCATAAAAAAACTCCTTCAAATTAAAATTGAAAGGAGTTTAATATATTAGAAAATGCCGTTAAATTTTATGAATTTTGATTCCAGAACTAAAACTTATTATTCAATAAGGCTTAAGATTCTTTTCTTCTGGAAGATTCACGTACAAGTACTTCCGTATTTAAGAAAGCGATTTCCTGTACATCTTCATTTTTCGCCGACTTCAGATTCTTAATAATAATATCTGCAGCCGCTTTTCCCATTTTTTCAGCAGGATGCGTTATAGTCGATAAATTAGGATCAATAATTTGAGAAATAGGGTCATTATTAAAACCAATAATCGCAATATCTTCAGGCACTTTTATACCTCTTTTCTTGGCTGTTTGCACCGCACTGACCGCAATGATATCTCCTGAAGCAAAAACGCCATCAGGAAGTGGTTTTATGTCAAACAATTTATTGCTTGCCTTCACTCCTTCTTCATAAGTAACGGCTTTCAGATCAATAATTAATTCTTCATCAACCGGCAAATTGTGATCTCTCAAGGCTTCAACATAACCTCTTTTTCTTTCGTTATATAAATTACCAAATTCTGAGCCCGCTGTTAAATGCGCAATGCGGAGGCAACCTTGTTCTATAAGATGTTTTGTCGCTTTATAACCTGCAGAATAATTGTCAATTACAACTCTGAAAGTATTGTAGTCCTTAGGAACCCTGTCTACAAAAACCAATGGAATATTGTTATTTGAAAATTGCTGAAAATGCGAAGTATCTCTGGTTTCCATCGCAAGCGAACAAATAACACCGCTTACACGGTTGCTGTATAAGGATTTTGCCATATTAACTTCGTCGTGATACGAGTCATGCGATTGCATGATAATTACCGAATAGTCCGATTTTTGAGCCGTAATTTCGATACCACTAATTAATGATGACAAAAAAGGCTGTGTAACTGTTGGTATCAGAACACCTATTGTTTTTGTCTTGTTTCCACGCAAACCTGCGGCAAGAGTATTGGGTACAAAACCCATTTCTTTTGCGGCCTTTTTAACTTTCTTGATCGTCTTATCACTTATTGAATGATGATCTTTTAAAGCCCGTGAAATTGTTGAGGTTGCCAGATTTAGCTTCTCAGCAATATCATAGATCGTTACGTGTTTATTTTCTTCCATAAAATAGATAATAAGAGATGTAAATATAAGTTATTTTACAACATTATATCTTCCTAAATTAAGCTTCCATTTTTACGATCAGCCAATCTCAACATCTAATGATGAAAATCCAACATTCTAACATTCCAATTATCTAATTGTCACTCCTCATACATTTCCATCCACAAACGTGTTTCTTCCAAATCCAGTTCTTTTTCTATTTTTCGAAAAATTTCTTCATTGACTGCCCCTTGTTTGTGCATCACTTCCAATTTTACGCGCTCAATATTCAACAGATCTATTTGAAGTTTAGTAAACTCATTAAAAATCTCTCCTCCCATTACATTACCATTCCCAAAAAAATTAGCCGGAAGTTCTGTTTTCTGCAAACGATTAAACTTCACTTCATATTTACTTTTAATGTTATGAAGTAAATCGTCATTAAGCAATGAAAAGTTATCTTCAATATGGGCAATTGTCTCAGAAACAATAACATTCCTGATCTCGTATTCTTCGGCTATAATAGAATAAGGCTGAATTTTTAATTTTTTGATCAGCCACGGAAGTGTTAATCCCTGAATGACCAATGTCGAAAGAATGACACAAAAAACCAGATAGATAATAAGATTACGCAAAGGAAACACCTCTTTTTCATTCATCATTAAAGGCAATGCCAAAGCGGCTGCCATAGAAACTACGCCCCGCATTCCCGACCACCCAAAAATGATCATGTTTCGATAATCAAATTCTTCTTTCTGTTTATTTTTACTGCTTAAGTATTTCTGCAACAATGTTGACGGAATTACCCATAGAAAACGTACTACAATAACAACTGCACTAATACTCGCTCCCCATAGAAACAAAGAACTGCCAGAATAATTACTGATTCCAATGATAATATGACGAAGCTGTAAACCAATCAATATAAAGATAAGACCATTTAAAATATTAGTCAAAATACTCCAGATGGTTACGGCCATAATACGGCTTTCATGTGTAAAAATACTTCCTGATCGTGCCGAAAGATAAAGTCCGGTTGTTACCACGGCAAGTACACCGGAACATTCGAAATGCTCTGCAATTAAATAAGAAGCAAAAGGCGTTAAGAGGGTTAATGTCGCTTCGATAATATCATCGCAAACAAATTTTTTATGAACAATGCTCATTACAAAACCAACCACTAAACCAATGGCAATACCAAGTATTGACATGATAAAGAAATTCAAACCAGCCTCCCAAAGCACAAAATTTCCAGCCAGAATTGCCGCCAGTGCATATTTATAAGCTACTAATCCACTAGCGTCATTAAGCAGACTTTCACCTTCAAGTATTGCAATAAGACGAGGATGAAGACCCAGACCTTTTGTTATTGAAGTAGCCGAAACCGCATCGGGAGGTGAAATAATAGCGCCCAGTAAAAAAGCCAAAGGCCAGGACATATCTTCAATAAGCCAATGGGCTGCGAGAGCAACTGCCAGCGTGGTAAATAAAACTAAACCAACAGCTGCCATCGTTATTGGCCGAATCGTTTTTTTGAATTCAAACCAACTCGTATACCAGGCAGCGTGATATAGTAGCGGAGGCAAAAAAATAATAAAAACTACTTCCGGATTTAGGGCAATAACCGGAAGCCCGGGAACAATACTAATAACAACACCGCAAAGTACCAAAACAATTGGAATTGGAAAATTGTATCTTTTACTAATCAGGCTAAGAAAAGCAACGCCAAATAGTAACATAATGATTACTGTGATATTTTCCATTTACTGCCGTTTATAGTTTTTTGGATTATACGAAATTAGGGAACTAATATAATATTTTATGCGATTATGAATGTAAAAAACAGTAAATAATCCGGCACAGAATTCAAAACACTTTTACTTGTCTGGCATCAGAATATTTAGATATTTTCTATTAAAGTGTCTTAAAAACAATTAAATTTGGAAACCCTAAATTCATTGCAATTATGTTACAAAAAAGAAATTCTCTTTGTTTATTAGCCTTACTTCTTGCGTTATTTTATGCGCCACTCTCCTATTCACAAACCGCTGCTCCCAAAAAGGAAACCCGTTCCAAATTATTTGAAGAAGCAACCACAGACAGTGAGTATCTTATGGCTATTGAAAAGGCCAATGAAATGATGGAATCAGCTTATAATGATGCCGATTTTGATAGTGCTTCTCATCATTTATTTGGAGAAATTAAAAGAACGCAAAGCAAACTTGACCTGATTCTGGCAAGTTTGAAAGGCGCGAACCCAAATGTGCGTAACCAGCAAATGTATCATACGGTTCTGGAAGAAATTCAGCAACAACTGGAAGAACAGAATACGGCTATCAACTTGCGCAATGAAAATCTGGAGAAGATAAAAGGCCGTTTTATCGAGCTGCGTAAAGACAAAAATCTGATGGCACTTTTAAAGGATACCATCCGCCGCAAGCATTTCAAAAAAGAGTTTGCCAATCTTAGAAAAAAATATCTTAGTACAGATAGCCTGATGACAAAAAATCAGGGGATTCTAAACAAGAAAAAAAGAATTACCGTACAACGAAAAATAGCCGTTTCAAACGCATTGCTGGTTGTAGAAGGTAAGCTTGAAAAGTCCGGAATTAGCATGCTGCATAAAGAATATCCTTTTTTATGGAGTGTTAACGACTCTGTTCCTAAAAAAACAGTGGCACAGAACATTGGCGCCAAAATAGTTATTGAGGAAAAAGTTGCCGCTTATTATTTGAGTTATCGCACTGGAGGACTCATTACGCTGCTCTTCTTTATTGGACTTCTGGCCTGGTATGTTTCACGTAACTTAAAATATCTTAAAACAAATGGACATTCAGAAAACCTTTCATTATTTAATTTCAAATATTTAAACAGAGGGTTTCTTATTCCGGTTGCTATAATTGGACTTAATATTGCTGTTGTTAGTAATTTATTTGCACCGGCTTTGTTTATAGAATTACTTCAAATGCTTTTGCTAGGAATTTTGACTATTCTTTTCAAAAATCAATGGTCAAAAGTAGCGATGAAAAACTGGCTATTTCTATTGGGATTATTCTTCACGCTTTGTTTTCTGGATCTTTTTATTGAAGTTGGATTCTTTCAACGCTGTGCTTTTATTGCCATAAATATTTTTGGAATACGCTATGGCCTGGTGCAAATCAAAACACTCAAAAAACAATTATACATCCAGGGATTTTTTAAGTGGGCCAGTATAATTTTTATTGGTTTTAATGGTTTATCGATACTTTATAACCTTTTCGGAAGAGTTTCACTTTCGAACATGCTGAGCCTGACTGCTTTCATTTCCCTTACGCAGATAGTAGCGCTTAGTGTGCTATTGAAAATAATCTTAGAAATCATTCTTCTGCAGATATATACCACCAGGGTTAAACGTGGAATTGAAAAGATTTTTGATCACGAAAGTTTATCCAATACACTCAAAAAGCCTTTTGTTTTGATAATTGGTTATATGTGGGTGGTGGTAATTGCCTCGAATTTAAACATTTGGCAATCACTTCGAACTTCTTTAGGAGAATTACTAAGCCGTCCTAACAATATTGGAAGCATAACTTTTACCTTAGGAAACATTGTTTTGTTTTTTATCATCATCTGGATTGCCCATTTACTCCAAAAATATGTCGCGTATTTCTTTGGTGAAATTGATGACGAAAATGAAGAAAATGTCAACAAAAGACAACATTCTAAGTTACTTATCACCAGATTAATTGTTTTGATTGGTGGTTATCTTTTGGCCGTTGCCGCCTCAGGAATGCCCTTAGATAAACTGAGTATTCTTTTAGGAGCTTTAGGTGTCGGTGTTGGACTTGGACTTCAGAATGTAGTTAATAATTTCGTTTCGGGTATTATCTTAATTTTTGACAAACCAATACAGATTGGGGACGTTATCGAAATTAGTTCTGAATCCGGTCGTGTAAAATCAATGGGATTGCGAACCACTAAAATCAATGCGCCAAACGGTGCCGAAATCATTATTCCCAATGGAAATTTATTGTCTCAAAATATCACCAACTGGACGTATACCGACAATTTTAAATTGGTTGAAGTTTCAATAGACATTAGTGGTGATACCACTCCGGACGATATCAATGCGACGATCATGCAGGCACTGGAAAGTTTGTCTTTGGTAAACACAACCAAAACACCACAAATTTTTTATAATGCTATTTCTGATGGAAAATATAAAGTATTAGTGAAGTTCTGGTGCAGTATTTACCGTACCGAAGAAACCGTTAGTTCTGCCCGTCAGGTTCTTTTTAGCAGTTTTAAAGCTAAAGGATTGACTTTTTCGAGTTAAGAATTGACATTATAAATTATAAAAAACGCCTCAGAAATCTGAGGCGTTTTTCGTTAATCGCATTTTAATTAATGATGATCATCATGCTTATGATCTTTATTAGAATTCCCTTTTGAATTTTTAGGGTTTTCATGTTTCTGTTTGTGTTCTGATTTGTTTTTCTCCGGTTTACTTCCTCTGCTTTTTTGAGGTTTTCCATGATATCCTTTTGGATAATTTTCTCTGTGTTTCTTGTGATACGAATAAGGAGTGTTTCCTTTATAATCCTTTAAAACCACTTTATAACCTCCATATAAATCATAATTTCTGTACTGTGAAGGAAGTCTTTTATCGCGAATCCATCTGCCATTATTATCATAAATATATTGGCGTTCCGCGACATCATAATAAATATCAATATCCGGTAAATAATAATATCTACTGTCGTCATTTCCTTCCGGTCCCCAGCTTGGAGGAGTCCCAATATTTACATTAATTGAAACTTGTGCCTGAGCAAAAGATATACTCATAAAAAGCACTAAGGCGAATACTAATTTTTTCATCGTTTTTGTTTTAAATTTTAATTTCATTTAATAGTAATCGAAAGTAGTGCCAATAATTTCGATTATCACATCCATTATACAGAACCACCAAACCAATCGACGGAGAGCACTTTTTAACCGACATAGAGGTAACAAAAACGCCTCAAAATTTGAGGCGTTTTCATTAGTCATGTTTTAATAATAGAGATCATTGTGTGGAACTTCAGATCTTTTTCTTTGACTTGTATTTATTATTTTTCAAAAATAACAACAAACTTCAACTTCAGAATTATTCTTTATACCGATCAGCCCATTTTATCGACCAATAATGCTTTTCGGCATAAAGAATCTATTTCCAGCCTCCGCCTAAAGCGCGGTACAAATCAACCACCGCTTGTAATTTTTGCAAATTATCATTAACGCCACTCAATTGTGCCGCTAAAAGATTTTGCTGTGATGTCAATACATCTGTATAGTTTGTATCCGAACTGTATTCTAAAAGCTGCTGTGTATAATCAACTGCTTTTTCTAAGGCTTCAATTTGTTTTTTTCTTGAATCTTCTTTGTCAGCCGCCATTTGATAAGCGTACAAAGCGTTGGAAACTTCTTGTCCTGCAACCAAAAGACTTTGTTGGAAATTATTATAAGCCTGTACTTGTTGCGATTGCGCCGTCGTCAATCTCATTTTATTAATTCCCTGATTGAACAAAGGCTGTGTCAATCCACCAATTAGCGAATAGAAAACCGAATTGGTAAAGAAATCTGTCAATTGCAAATTCGAAAAACCACCACTTGCTGTCAATGTCAAACTTGGATAAAAATAGGTTTTAGCCATATTTGTCATTTCAAAAGCCGTTCTCAAATTAAATTCAGCCTGACGCACATCGGGGCGATTTTCTAATAATTGAGAAGGCAAACCAGTCGCCAGATTCTGAGGTATATTTTGAGTTTCTAAAACACCTCTGTCAATTGGTCCCGGAGCTTCACCTAACAAAATATGAATTGCATTTTCTGTCTCGCGAATATTACGTTTTAAATCCGGAATCAATACTTCTGCCGCGTATTGGTTGGCTTCACTTTGTACAACCGCCGCACCGGTAACAATTGCGCCTTCTTTTAAATCTTTTATGGTTTGCACATTTTTGATTCGGCTTTCTAAAGTCTCCTGCGTGATAAGCAATTGTTTATCATAAGCCAATAATAAAAAATAATTGTTGGCAATATCAGCTATCAATTGTGTTTGTACAGCTTGTTTGGCTGCATCTGTACCCAAATAAGTTGCTAAAGCTGCTCTTTTAGAACTGCTTAATTTTCCCCATATATCAGCCTCCCACGAGGTACTCAAACCTAATTTATAAGTTGTGGTTAAAGTATTGATGTTGATTCCTGCCGGGAAATTCAACCCTGCTTCTGATTGTTTAGTTCGGGTTGCGTTAGCATCCAAATTTAAAGTTGGGTAATACGCTAATTTACTTTGAGTTAGCGAAGCACGCGCCTGCACAATATTTTCAATAGCATTTTTCAGATTCAAATTCTGATCTAATCCTTTTTGAATCAGCGCATTTAATTTTTCATCTTTAAAAACACTTTGCCAGGGCATATTCGCAATAGTAGTCGAATCGGCAGAAGCCTGATCACGATACAATTTATCTGTCGAAATAGTTTTCGGACGTTCATACTTTTTGGTAATCGAGCACGCACTTAAAAGTGCGGCTGTCAGTACCAGTACAATATATTTATTTGAACTATGAGTCATTTCTTTTGAATTAAATTATTTACTCTTTATGAGCTTCGATCAACTGCACTTCTTCATCATCGTCATCATAACCGTCTTTAGCAGGACCACTTACTTTTTCCTGTAAAGTCTGGAAAATGATAAACAAAACCGGAATTACAAATACTCCCAAAATGGTTCCGATTAACATCCCTCCGACTGCTCCGGTTCCGATCGATTTATTTCCGACAGCTCCTGCTCCTGTTGCAAACATCAACGGAACAAGTCCGAGAATAAACGCAAACGAAGTCATCAAAATTGGTCGTAAACGCGCCACGGCTCCTTCAATTGCCGCTTGTACAATTGGCAATCCTTTTCGTCTTCGGTCTAATGCGAATTCGACAATCAAAATACCATTCTTCGCCAGCAATCCAATCAACATGATTAAGGAAATCTGTAAATAAATATTACTGTTCAATTTGAAAATAATCGAGAATAAATAAGCTCCTGCCAATCCAAACGGAATTGAAAACAAGACCGCAAATGGTAATATATAACTCTCGTATTGTGCACTTAATAAGAAGTAAACGAATACAAGACAAAGAATAAAGATGAAAATAGTCTCACTTCCTGAAGCCAATTCCTCACGCGTTAAACCTGAGAATTCATAACCATAACCTGCTGGTAAATTTTCAGCAGCCACTTCCTGAATTGCCTTAATAGCATCTCCTGAACTAAAGCCCGGATTTGGCGCTCCTGTAATCGAAATAGAAGTAAATAAGTTAAATCTTGAAATCGATTCCGGTCCAAAAACTCTGGTCATTTTTACAAACTCTGTAATAGGTGCCATTGTTCCCGCATTGTTACGAACAAAAATTTTATTTAATCCTTCTGTATTGGTACGGAATTCCGGAGAAGCCTGTATCATAACACGGTATTGTTTTCCGAATTTATTGAAATTCGAAGCATACAATCCACCATAATACCCTTGCATCGTTGATAAAATCGAGTTTACGGGAACTCCTGCATCTTTGGCTTTAGCCAAATTAATTTCCATCATATATTGTGGAAAACCAGGATTAAATGGTGTTGTTGCATATTGTATTTCCGGACGTTTAGATAGTTTTTCTAAAAAGTCAGTATTCACTTTATAGAATTCTGCTGTTGAGTGACCTCCTTTATCCTGCAACTGAAATTCGAATCCACCACTTTGTCCAAATCCCTGAATTGTCGGTGGCGAAATGAAGAAAATATTAGCTTCACGAATACCACTTGTTTTGGCGAAAAGCTGACCAATTACATCATTAACGCTTAACTCACGTTCATCCCACGGTACTAATTTTACAATAACCATACTGTAAGCACTTCCCGCTCCGGCTGTAAAGTTTTGTCCCACAATACGAAGCGTGTTTTTAACTCCCGGAATCGTTTTGGCAATACTGTCTACTTGCTTGGCGATTACATCAGAACGTTCCATAGAGGCCGATGGCGGTAAACTGATATTCGCAAAAACTGTCCCCTGATCTTCCGAAGGAACGAAAGCAGATGGTGTCGTTTTCATCATATAAAACAATCCTGCACTGGCAATAAGAATAGCGGCCAATACAATCCATTTTTTTACCGAAAGAAAACTAACCGAACGTTTGTATCTGTTGGTTACATTATCAAATGCAACGTTAAACGAAGTGTAAAATCTTTGAAGATAACTTTTATGTTTGTGGTCATCAGCATGCGGTTTTAAAAGCAAAGCACACAATGCCGGACTCAAAGTCAAAGCATTTACTGCCGAAAGAATAATCGCAACCGCTAGCGTAATACCAAATTGTTTGTAGAAAACTCCTGTAGATCCGTTAATAAAGGTTACCGGAATAAATACCGCTGCCATTACTAATGTAATCGAAATAATCGCTCCGGAGATTTCATCCATCGCATCGATTGTTGCTTTTTTAGACGATTTATAACCATGATCCAGTTTAGCGTGCACGGCCTCGACGACGACAATCGCATCATCGACGACAATACCAATCGCAAGTACCATCGCAAAAAGGGTCAATAAATTAATCGTAAATCCAAATAAACTCAGGAAGAAAAATGTTCCTACAATGGCAACCGGAACCGCAATCGCCGGAATTAATGTTGATCTAAAATCCTGAAGGAAGATAAATACAACGATGAAAACCAATATAAAAGCTTCAATCAAAGTATGAATTACCTTTTCGATAGAAGCATCTAAATTTTCATTGACATCAACAAGAATGGTATATTTTACTCCTTTCGGGAAGTTTTTAGCCGCATCTTCGATCAGTTTTTTAGAATTGTTGATTACGTCACGGGCATTTGATCCCGGAGTCTGGCTAATCGCCATCGCCGCAGATTCTACTCCGTTTGTTTTAATTGTAGACGCATAACTTAAAGACCCTAATTCTACTTTGGCAACATCTTTTAAGCGTAGCATTTGTCCGTTACCAACAGATTTGATAATGATTTCACCAAATTCCTTTTGGCTTGTTAAACGCCCTTTGTATTTAATTACATATTGAAACGCCTGATCGCCGTTCTCACCAAATTTACCAGGTGCAGCTTCAATATTTTGTTCTGCCAAAGCAGCCGAAATATCACTCGGAATAAGTTTGTATTGCTGCATGATATCCGGTCTTAACCAGATTCTCATCGAATAATCTTTGGCACCAAAAACCGTTACATCTCCTACTCCAACTACACGCTGAATTTGCGGCACAAGGTTAATCTTAGCATAATTTTGAAGGAAAGTCTGATCGTATGCTTTATCCTCACTATATAAAGAGAAAATCAACAAGTTACTACTCTGACTCTTAGTTACCGTTACACCGGCCTGAGTTACCTCTACCGGTAATAAACTTGTCGCTCTTGAAACCCTGTTTTGAACGTTTACCGCTGCTAAATCAGGATTTGTTCCTACTTTAAAGAAAATTTTGATAGAGGCATTACCATCATTTGTTGCTGAAGATGTCATGTAGGTCATGTTCTCCACACCATTAATTTGCTCTTCCAACGGAATTACAATACTTTTCAGTACCACATCGGCATTCGCACCCGTATAACTTGCTGAAACGTTTACGGTTGGTGGGGCAATATCCGGATATTGAGAAATAGGCAGCTCAACGAGTCCCAAAATACCCAGAATAACAATAATAACAGATATTACTGTCGAAAGAACAGGTCTTTTTATAAATATTTTAAACATTTTTTTATTATTTTAAGTCAGCGTATACCGTTTCTGAGCTCTGATTTTGAGGTTTAATTTCGCTTCCGTCTTTTAATGAAGCTACTCCTTCTAATACAATTTGATCTCCTGTTTTTAAACCACTTGTAACTACATAGTAATTACCTGCTGTATTTTCTAAAACTGTGATATTTACGTTTTTAGTTTTTCCGTCTTTTCCAACTGTAACGGCAAAAACCTTATCCTGAAGTTCGAATGTGGCACTTTGTGGAATTAGTATTTTTTCTACAACTTCATTCGGAATTCTAACTGTTGTACTGCTTCCGCTTCTGATGATGCTTTTTGGATTTCCGAAACGTGCTCTAAAAGTTACCGAACCCGTTTCTGTATTAATTAATCCGTTTACGGTTTCAACTCTACCTTTCTCCGGATACGTCGTACCATCTGAAAGAAGCAAGGAAACCTCAGGCATATTTTTAATTTTTTGAGCCAGCGTAGTGCCCGGAGATGCTGTGCTTTGAGTAAAATCCAAAAGCTTTTTCTCATTTAAAGCAAAATAAGCGTAAACATTACCAATGCTTGAAACTGTGGTCAAAGGATCTGCTGTATTTGAACTTACTAAACTTCCTAAACGAAACGGAATAGAACCTACAACGCCATTAACCGGACTTGTTACAGTTGTATATCCTAAATTGGTTTTCGCATTTACCAAAGCGGCGTTTGCCTGCGCTAAAGTAGCCATAGCTGATTCGTAATTGTATTGCGCAGATTCTAAATCGTATTTACTAATGATTCCTTTTTCAACTAAAGGTTTTACTTTATTCACGGCCAATTTTGCAGCACTTACAGAAGCCTGTGCGCTTTTAATACTTGCAGATGCCGTTCTAACTTCTTGCTCGTATTCCGGAGCACTGATTTTGAATAAAGGCTGTCCCACTTTTACAACGGCACCTTCATCAACAAAAATCTTATCGATATAGCCTTCAACCCTTGGGCGAATTTCGATATTTTGCTGTCCCTGAATGGTTGCTGGGAAATCGGTATATAAGGTGGCTGACTGTGGCTGTAATGTCAGCGTTTTATATTCTTTTACTTGTGCTGCAGCTCCGGCTTTTGCCGATTGATCATTTTTATTCCCGCACGAAGCGATGATAACAGACGCAGCAAGAATGCTTAAAAAAGATTGCTTATTCATTTTGATGAAATATGAGATTATCAATTTATTAATAAGCAAAAGAACTAAAACTCTTCAAACAAAATTTTTCAAATAGACGAAGCCCCAGACACAATCGATAGATATACAGTGAGAACCGATAAAAGTTGTTTCGGTAAAAAACCGTATTTTTGATAAAGGCTCGTCGGCTGTAAAATGGTTTTTGTGGATTGTGATTCCATTTTGAGCGATTGGTTTTCTGTTATATTGGAATAAAAACTAATATTGTCCTTAAAATCAGAAAGTATAATGACATTTAATTTTTTCAAACCATATATGTTTCCTGTAATCCATATCCTAACCTGGATATTATTAGGATACATTCAGCTGTTTTACATACCGCTTACCTGGAATATTAACCTTCCGGGCATTTTTTGGTTTTGGCAATCTCTTGTCTTATTTCTGTTGATTGTTGTTTTTTATTATAATGCCTTGATTATAGTTCCAAAAACAATCATAAAAGATAAAGTAACACCATTTTTACTGTGGGCGCTCTGGATCGTTTTTGCCCTGCAGCTTGTTTCCTATTTATATAATTACAATACAGATCTTCATGATAAACTGGCCGCGCTTTTAGGCTTTAAAAAATATAGAAATGATTATTTTGACAACTATGTTTTTAGTTTAACCTTATTGGTTTTAGGAATCAGTACCAGTTTTGCGATGCTGCAACACTGGCAGAAAGCCGCACAGCACAAACAAAAATTAGAACAGGATAAAACCATGGCTGAATTGGCAATGCTGAAAGCGCAAATTAATCCGCACTTTTTTTTCAATTCACTTAACAGTATTTATTCGCTTACTTATACAAACATCGAAGATTCCAGAAATGCGCTGCACACTTTAAGCCGAATGATGCGCTACCTACTTTACAGTACAGAAGAAAGAACCACGTTATTGAAAGAAGCTGATTTTATGAAGGATTTTATTGCCCTGATGAAACTTCGTGCCAATAGTAAATTGACCATTACAACAGATATTCCTGAAAAAATACAGGATTATCCAATCGTTCCGATGCTGTTGCTTCCTTTGGTAGAAAATGCTTTTAAACATGGTATTCACGCTACGGATAAAAGTGAAATACATATTTCGCTTTCGCAAAATGGAAGTGATCTTACTTTTGAAGTAGAAAATACTTATTTCGAAAAATCTTCTACAACAAGTGAAGGCGGTATTGGACTAACCAATACAAAACGCAGACTGCATTTAATCTACCCAAACAAACATTCCCTAAAAGCCGGAATTGGCGAAAATGGCATGTATAACGTAAAACTGCAAATAACTTTAGTATAATGACAACATTAAAATGTATAGCAGTAGATGATGAGCCTCTTGCATTAAAACTGGTCGAAACTTTTATTGAGCAGACGCCTTTTCTGGAATTAATTTCCAGTTGTGACAATGCCGTTGAAGCCATGGGTGTTATTCGGGAAAAACAGCCAGATTTGGTTTTCTTAGACATCAATATGCCTAATTTAACCGGAATGGAATTGGCGAGACTTTTACAGGAACAGGCGGGATTATTGCCAAAAATTGTTTTTACAACGGCTTATAATCATTATGCTATCGAAGGTTACAGAGTTAATGCCGTTGATTATCTTTTAAAGCCTTTCAGCTACGAAGAATTTTTGCGTGCTGCCAACAAAGTTTTGCAATTGGCCGAAGAAACTTCCAATGAAAATCTGCAAGCCACTGCTGCAGATGATTTCATCTTTTTGAAAGTAGAATATCAATGGGTAAAAGTGAATTTGAAAGACATTTTATATATTGAAAGTTTAAAAGATTACGTAAAAGTACATCTCGAAAATTCAGATAAAGCTTTGATGTCCTTGATTTCATTAAAAGCATTGGAAGAAAAACTATCGTCTTCAAAATTCATGCGAATGAACCGTTCGTTTATTGTTTCTCTTGAAAAAATAAGCGCAATAAGCAAGAATTCAATTTTCATTAATAAAACAGAAATTACCGTTGGCGAACAATATAAAGAGACTTTTAAAGTAATTGTTGACAAATGGATAAAGTAAAAGTGTAAAAAATTATCGCCGCCGCAGTCCCAGAGGGGCGCCATATTTATAGAATTTTATACGGTGTGAGAATAGAGCCCCAGCGGAGCGAATATCCCGCAATACATATCGCTCCGCTGGAGCTTTAAATCGGAATACATTTATTTACTATAAACATAACGCTCCGATGGAGCTCATTTTAAAATATTTTACAAACCTACATTT
This sequence comes from Flavobacterium sp. LAR06, assembly GCF_041946075.1. Lineage (NCBI taxonomy): Bacteria > Pseudomonadati > Bacteroidota > Flavobacteriia > Flavobacteriales > Flavobacteriaceae > Flavobacterium > Flavobacterium sp. LAR06. The sequence continues at coordinate 88,783 of NZ_JAUTYT010000008.1, forward strand.
GAAGATAAATACCCCAATCTATTTTTAACTACATATTACATTTAAAATCTCATGGAAAAAAGATCAAACAAATATTACTTAACACTAAGCTTAAAAGAATACGCAAACGGCGAAAACCAGCCAGCAAAAGAACTTGGAATAGAATTTAGTAATCACGATGAAATATTTGATATCATCGAAAGAATAAAGGCAAAAAACTTATTTGACAATGAATCTGAAGCGATTCAATTTGCGTTGGGACTAAAATTATTTGGAGAGATGAAATTGAAGCATCGTAAAAATCCCTTATTTGATGAATTAAACGAGGTTTTTCCTGTGTTTATGAAGAAGTTAAAGAGTTTGTAATAGGTATAAAAATGCGGTAAAAACAAAAAACGCTTCAGATTTCTGAAGCGTTTTTTACATAAATAAAAAGACAAATTAAGCCTTTGCTTTTCTCTTAACGGTACAGCCAATTTCTTTTGTCTGAGTAATAGTTGGTTTTTGATTGCTTTTTAATGCTGCAATCACATCCTCTGCATATTTCGTTTTCTGTGGATTGTTTCCTTCCGGATCATTATCGATGGCACCTACATATTCAACTACATTTCGTTTAGCTGTTTTTGAGACGATAAAAAGATGCGGCGTACGTTTTGCTCCGTATTGATCCGTTACCTTTTGGCCTGCATCAAATAAATAAGGGAAAGGGTATTTCTTGCTTTTGGCCAATTCCTGCATTTTTTCGAAAGTATCTGCTTTAGAAGCTTCCGGATCATTAGGATTGATAGCAATTACCGGATAACCTTGTGGTCTGAACTTATTATCCAGATCAATTATTCTTTGCTCATAACCTATCGCGTATGGACATTTATTGCAGGTAAAAACTACAATATAACCTTTTGCTTTTGGAAAACTGGAGAACGAAACCTCTTTGCCATCTACATTTTTCAATTTAAAGTCTGGCGCAACATCTCCAGCTTTAAGGGTTGCATTTTGCGCCTGCGTAAGAAAGGCAGAAAACGCCAACATAACTAAAAGGATTATCTTTTTCATGATTTACAGTTTTTTATATTCAGTTAATAATTGCTCATAAGTAAATTCGTTTTCCATAAACTTTCGTTTATCGCCTTTGATAAAAAGCGTAGCCGGAATGCTTCCGGACCATGAGGGATCTATGCGGTCTATATATTCTTGTGGACTGCTTTCATTCAATAGAAAAACTTCATTTTTTAAATTCTTCCTTTTTACAAACGGCACAACAGCCGAACTCAATTTTGACTTAAAGTCAACACTTACCAACAAAACTTTTACTTTCCCCGATTTATAATCGGCCTGAAGTTTTTCAAAATGAGGCAATTCCTTAATGCATGGCGCACACCAGGTGGCCCAAAAGTTAACTACATAAGTACTGTCTTTTCCATTTTTTATCCTTTCGTTAAGCTGGACAATATTGAGCAGCTTAACATTTTGGCTGTATCCCGAAAATGTAAATGCCATTAAGAAAAATATGGAAAAACTAAATGTTCGAATTTTCATCATACAATAGAATTATTTGTTTCTGAATTATCCATACAAATGTAACCGATAATTTTTTTTGTTGCTGTTAATGAAAGTTTAATGCGGAAATTTATTCCTTTGAAAATATTCCAAAATTTAAATCGTTTTCGTTTTTTTAAGGACTTTTTAAGCGCCGAAAGATTTCCTTACCAAATTTCTATTCGTAAATTAGCAAAAACAAAATTGATTCGAATGACAATACTTACGTTTACCCTGATTATGCTTATTGGCGCTTTTTTAGCAGGTTTTATTGGTTCATTATCAGGTTTAGGCGGCGGTATCATTATTATTCCGCTTTTAACTGTCGTTTTAGGAGTTGATATTCATTACGCCATTGGTGCCGCTTTGGTTTCTGTAATTGCAACTTCCTCCGGATCCGCTGCGGCTTATGTTCGGGAAGGAATTACCAATATGCGTTTGGGAATTTTTCTTGAAATCGCCACTACAATTGGCGCCGTTTGCGGTGCTTTACTATCTACTATTGCTCCTACTTCATTTATAGCTGTTTTATTCGGTATGACTTTAATATTTTCAGCTATAAATTCTCTTAGAAAAAAAGAAGAACATATTGTATTAGAATCAAGTCCGTTGGCTAAAAAGCTAAGATTACAAGGCACTTATCCGTCACATGATGGCGAAGTTATCAGTTACGGAACAAAAAACGTTATTGGCGGTTTCAGTATGATGGGAGTTGCCGGCATGATGTCGGGACTACTCGGAATTGGTTCCGGAGCTTTTAAAGTAATTGCGATGGATAATATTATGAAAATTCCCTTTAAAGTTTCGACCACCACCAGCAATTTTATGATGGGTGTTACGGCAATGGCAAGTTCTGTGATTTATATTCAAAAAGGTTATATCGAACCCGGAATTTGTATGCCGGTTGTTATTGGTGTTTTATTCGGTGCTATGGCCGGAGCCAAAGTTTTAGTAAAAACAAACCCTAAAAAACTCAGAATATTTTTTGCCTGCCTGATTTTTGTTTTGGCAGTAAATATGATTTATAACGGACTAAATGGAAAAATCTAACAGTATGCAGCAAGAAAAATTTGGAGAAAAAGATTTTCAAAACATCGTAGGTAATTTATTGCGTTACGGCGTCTGGATTTCATTAGCAGTCGCTTTTATTGGTGGAATAGTTTATTTGATAGGACAAAGCACACATATTGAGAATTACTCTGTATTTCATGAAAATGACCGAAACATATTTGAAGTAGTTGCTGATGTTTATCAGGGCGTGATTCAGGGAAAAGGTGAATCACTAATCTTCTTCGGAATCATTTTACTTTTTCTGACGCCTGTATTTCGTGTTTTGCTCTCTTTATTTTCTTTCCTTCTGGAGAAAGATTATCTTTATGTTGCGATTACACTGATTGTGATTCTGATTATTTTAATCAGTGTTTCATTTGGCTTCTCTCATTGATCTTTTGCTGTAGGCTGTAAGCTTTAAGCTATAGGCTTTCCCAAAAAGCTTAAAGCGTATCTTAAAGCTCAGAGCAAAAAAAAACTTTGTGACTTCGTGCCTTCGTGGCAAAAACCTAAAATTATGGAAATAGGAATAGACAGTTTTGCTTCGGCAATGTATGGCAGCAACAATTTGAGTAGTGTTGATGCAATGGAACAATTACTTCAAAGAATCGAACTGGCAGATCAGGTTGGTCTGGATGTTTTTGGAATTGGAGAACACCATAAAAAAGAATTTTTAGATTCGGCTACTGTAGTGATATTAAGTGCTGCCGCCGCAAGAACAAAAAATATCCGATTAGCTAGTGCTGTTTCGGTTCTAAGTGCTGCCGATCCAGTGAGAGTATATCAAAGTTTTGCTACTTTGGATTTGATTTCAAAAGGTCGTGCCGAAATTGTAGTAGGCCGTGGTTCTTCTATTGAAGCCTATCCCCTTTTCGGATTTAATCTGAATGACTACGATGCGCTTTTTAAAGAAAAATTAGAATTATTTCTACAAATTCGGGATAATGAATTTGTAACCTGGTCAGGGAAATTCCGTCCGGCTTTGAATAACCTTCCAATTTATCCGAGAACATTGCAGGAAAAATTACCTGTTTGGCTGGGTGTGGGCGGAACTCCTGAATCTTTTGTTAGAGCGGGAAGTTTAGGATTGCCATTGATGGTTGCAATTATTGGAGGACAAACGCATCGTTTTCGTCCTTTAATCGATTTATATCGTGAAGCAGGAAAAGCAGCAGGTTATAAACCAGAAGAATTGAAAGTTGGTTTGCACTCTCCGGGTTTTGTTGGAAGTACAACAGAAAAAGCCATCGATGAATATTATCCTGGTTATGCCGAACTTTGGACAAAATTAGGACTAGAGCGTGGTTGGCCGCCCGTTACAAAAGCCAAATTTGATGGTTTAATTGATGACGATGGTGTGTTAATTGTGGGAAGTCCGGAACGTGTGGTAGAAAAATTATTAAGACATAGCGAATCTTTGGGTGGCGTAGACCGATTCACTTTCCAAATGGACAATGCAGGACTAACCCACAAGCAATTAATGAATGCTATAGAATTGATTGGTACAAAAGTGATTCCTTTGATTCATAAGGGTTAATTTTTGCAACAGATTACACAGATTAAAAGGATTTTTAGCAAACCTAAATCAAACCTTTGAACCTTTGTCACTCTCCCCCTTTGAACCTATTAAAAACAAAAACATCCGCAAATAGCGGATGTTTTTGTTTTTAATCTTTTCTAAAAATTAGAATTTATAAGTAACCCCAACTCTGAAGTTTCTTGGTGCTTCTGTCTGCCAGTAATAAGCAGAAAGCCACTCATAATAAGAACCACTGTAAAGGTATTTATCCAAAATATTGAAAACATTCGCCGTAACTTTTACTTTTCCTGTTTCATAAGATAAACCTCCGTCTAATTTAAAGTAAGATGGTAATTTTTGAAGCCCTTCACTCCATGTATCTGTTTGACGGCCATCAAGGAAAGTTCCTCCTAAAGAAACTCCAAATCCTTTAATTTTACCACTTTGAACAGTATAGTTTAACCATGCATTTGCTGTATGTTTTGCGTATCCAGGGACAACAGAACCTTCTTTAATAGTTGTAACATTTGATTCAAGAACAATAGATTCAGTAAAAGCGTAGTTTGCAATAAGATTTAAACCTTCAAAGATTTTTCCTCTCACATCAAATTCAGCTCCCTGAGCTCTTTTTTCACCTAATACGACACTAACTGGCTTACTTGGATTACTCAAAGGATCTGTTGTGAGTTCGTTTTTCTTTAAAATATTGTACACAGATAAAGATGTATTCCATGAACCGTCAAACCAGTCTTTTTTAATACCAAATTCAATATTATTCCCTGTCAAAGGTTTGATTTCTTCTCCTTCTTTAACATTACCTGTCTGTGGCAAAAAGGCCTGATCATACAATCCGTATACTGCAAAACTATCAGTTATAGAATAACTTACCCCTACACGTGGTGTAATATGACTGTCTGACTTTGTATCCTCATAGCTGCTGGACTGGCTAATCCATGTGTATCTTGCAGCAAGTGTCAATCTTAATTTATTTTGGAAGAAACCAAGTTCATCCTGAATATATCCAGCTGCATATTCCGAACCATAAAGTCCACCTGCTCTCTGGCTAAGAGGTGTTTCGCGATCAAAAGCAGGAAAACCGTTAGATGGTGTTCCATAATTTGGGTTATAAACATTGAATGGATTAGCAGCTGTATCAAGATCATGAGATTGTCCCCAATCAGCCATATAATCTTTACTTCCTAAATCTACTCCCGTTAGTATTTTATGGCTAACAGATCCTGTATTGAATTTTCCGTTCACAAATAATTGTCCCAAATACATATTACTTTCTGCATCCCAAATACCAACGTTTCTAATAATATTTCCTTTTCCAAGAGTATTATCATCTGATCCAACTAAACTTGGCCAAGAACTGTATCCTTGCTGTAAATATTTAAAATAAGAAGTCTGTGCAGTAAGCTTCCAGTTATCATCAAATTTGTGTTCAAACATTAAATATCCACTATGATCCTGAATATTAGTATCAGGCAAACCTGGCTGTGTCATTGTGAATCCAACTGGCAAAGTTGCATATCCGCCTGATGCTGGTCCAAATACGTAGTAAGAACCTACCTCTGTCATATTTGCATACTGAAAATTATATTCAGCAGTCAATTTTGTTTTATCATCGATTTGGTATGAAATTACCGGAGCAATTACATAACGATTATTGTGCTCAAATGCACGGTGAGAACCTTTGTTTTGAGCAGCTCCATTGAATCGGTACAATAATTTTCCTTTTTTATCTAATTTACCGTCAAGATCGATACTTACACGGTAAAAGTCATAACTTCCACCAAGTACAGAAACTTCTCCTTTTGTGATTCCGGTTGGCTTTTTAGTCACCACATTGTAAAGCCCGCTTGGGTCTCCGCTTGAAAGCATAAATCCTGCTGGTCCTTTTACGAACTCAATATGATCAACAAAACTCATATCTTCTGTTAATGGTCCCCAGAAAGAAGAAACTACATTAAATCCGTTACGGAAGGCCTGAATTTGAGAACCACGCATGGTAATATTAGTATACAAATCACCCCAGTGCTCTAAACGTACAGCTCCACTCACGTTACGAATAACACCATCACTCATGCTCGTAATTTGTTGATCTTTTAAGGTCTGACCACTAATAATTTGTATGTTTTGTGGAATTTCTAAAACCGGTGTCTGTAAACGCAGAGATAAAGAAGGTTTATCTTGCTTGTATTTGTTTTTTGTAATAACAACTTCTTCAAGGTCTTCCTGGCTTTCAGAAAGTGAGAAGCTTTTATTTGTAGTTTGTTTCGATTTCACTACAATATTGTCTTCAACTGGCTGAATTCCGACAGCACGAATGCTAATTACATAACTGCCTGGCTTTACATTCTTAATCTCATATTGTCCATACGAATTGGTAACGGCAGTATATTTAGTACCTTTAAGAGCAACTGCAATATTTTCTGCAGGGACGTTTCCACTTAAGGTAACTTTTCCAGTTACTTTTCCTAATTCCTGACTCATCATACTTAATGAGCTCAAAAACAGCATATAAAAGAAGACTTTTTTGATAGTATTTATATTCATTTTGAATAAGGTGTTAAATTTATGGTGCAAAAGTAAGTTCTAAAGTTGTGTTATCCAAATTATTTTTACTTATTCTAAATAAGAAAAAGATTAATTTCCTTTAAATAAGAGCACAAATAACTGGTAACCAACAAAAAAAGGCTGTTCCAAAAGAAACAGCCCTTCATTAAACATTTTTCATTCTAAATAATTGCCACAATAATTAGCTGAATTTAAGTTAAATTAACAGAAATAAATTTTTATTTACTTTTCAAAAAAAACAAAACTACCAGAATCTGCTTTTAAAGTTTTTCCATCAAAATCAATTGAAATAATTCCTGTTTTTCTTGGCGCAACAGTACTTTCACTAAAATGGGTATGCAAAACATAATGCATTTTATTGTTTTTATCCCAAAAAACATCTCCATGGCCGATTCCGTTCTGTTTCACATTTTTTCTACTGATTATTGGACTTTCAGCACCCTTTTCCCAAGGCCCAAGTGGGCTTTTGCTTGTCGCATAACCAACAGCATAATCAGGATTTCTGAAATCATTTGCAGAATAAATCAAATAGTACAAACCATCGTGTTTTAAAACCGTTGGTCCTTCTGTAACGGGCCAGTCTGTATTTTGAGTGTTTTCCCAAGGTAAGGTTCCTGAGATACATTCGGTTAAAGTTCCTGGTTTAATGCTTTGAAGATCGTCATTTATTTCGGCTACAAAAATTCGGTTTCCTTTTGTCAATCTTACGTGATACAAATATTTCTTTCCATCTTCATCAATAAAAATAAACGGATCAATTTGATTTCCTGTTTCAATAATTGGCTTTTGAGATTCATTTTTAAATGGCCCCAACGGACTATTACTGCTGGCAATCGCAATATTTTCATTAGCCGTATAAATCATGTAAAACGTATTGTTATACTTTAAAATCTGTGGTGCCCAAAAACCCTTGTCACCAAAAGCATCGCCCTTCTTTAAAGCCAGTCCATTTTGAGAACCTGCCGGCCCTTCCCATTTTTGTAAATCGGATGATTTATAAACCATAAATCCTTGTCCGTTTAATGGCGTTTCTCCTCCGGTAGTTCCGTATAAATAATAGGTTCCGTTATCATAAAATATAGTTGGATCGGCCAATAAAATAGCATTTGCTTTCGTTTCTGCTGGTTTGTCTGTACTTTTTTCCTGCGAACAGGCAGCAAAAGCACATAACAAACTTATCATGCTTACTATTTTTTTCATTTTTAAATCTGATTAAATAAAATTACATTATTCTAACATTTTCTAATTCTCACATTTTCTAATTATCTAATTAAAATCACTTTACAGAAAACTGATACAACGAAACCGTATGGTATTTTTGTCCCGGTTTCAAAACAATTGGCGGAAATTTTGGCTGATTTGGAGCATCTGGAAAATGTTGGGTCTCTAAGGCAAAAGCCGTTCTAAAATCATCTTTGGCTCCCGACTTAAAAGTGTTTTTAGACTGCATGAAATTTCCGCTGTAAAACTGTAAACCCGGTTCTTCAGTATAAATATCAAGTGTAATTCCGGATTTATCTCCCGAAATTGTGGCTGCATGATTCAGTCCATTTTTTCTGGTCCCGTTTAAAACGTAATTATGATCGTAACCTTTTCCGAACTTCAATTGCTCGTCTTTGGTTTCAATTCTTTCGCCAATAGTATGTTTCGAAGTAAAATCAAAAGGAGTGTTTTTAACGGATTTCAATTCTCCGGATGGAATTAAACCTTCGTCAACAGGTGTAAATTCATTAGCATAAATTTGCAATTCGTGCTTTAAAATGGAACCGCTTCCTTCTCCATTCAAATTAAAAAAGGCATGATTGGTTAAATTCACTAAAGTTGTTTTATCAGTCGTAGCTTCATACTCCATTTTGATGGTTTGATCCGCTTCAAGCGTGTACGTCACTTTTACCGTTAAATTTCCGGGAAAACCCTGCTCTCTGTCTGGAGAAACATAACTAAAAACCAGTGTGTTTTCATTCGTTTTATTCACATCCCAAACTACATCCTGAAAACCTTTTACACCGCCGTGCAAAGCATTTTTACCGTTGTTCAAAGGTACCTGATATTGTTTTCCTTCTAAAGTAAACTTTCCTTTAGCAATACGGTTCCCAACACGACCAATGGTTGCTCCAAAATAAGGTTCCGTTGAAGTTTTAAAACCTTTTGCGCTGTTCATCCCCACTACGACATCAGTTTGTTTATCATTTTTATCGGCAACCCAAAGTCCGATTAACCTTCCTCCATAATTGGTAAAAGCAGCTTTTATTCCTTTGTTTTCGATCCAATACAAATTGACTTTTTTACCATCAATTATAGTATCAAAATTTTTTGTTTCTAAAACGGCTTTAACCGAATCTGTTTTTATTTCAGAAGTTGTTTCAGAAGATGGAACATCCTTTTTATTGTCTTTACAATTAAATTGAAAAAGAGCCAGCAAAACGACTGCTGCTATTTGAATATTTTTCATTTTGATGATTTTAAAATGTTTTTATTTTGATGGAATAGCCAATTGCGTTTCTTCGCTTACTGGTTCTCCCAAAACCGGAAATCCGTTTGCATCCCAGCTGATTTTTTGCATTCTCGGTGATCTCTTGTTCCCACATCCTTCGCCCGGGTTTGAATTGGCGTGATACAAAATCCAGTCTTCTTTTCCGTCCGGAGATTTAAAAAATGAATTATGACCCGGAGCGTAAACTTTGTTTTTATCCGATTGCTTGAAAATTGGCTCATCCGCTTTTTTCCAGGCATTTGGGTCTAATAAATTGTCACCGCCATTGAAACTTAATAATCCCAAAGCATAGAAATCTGTCCAACAACCGCTGGCCGAAAACACTATGAAAATTTTATCGCCATTTTGTAAAAACTGCGGACCTTCATTAACATTCACCTGAGGCGGATTAACAGGATCATTCAGTGCTCCGTGCGTTTCCCACCCATGTGTTGGAGAAGAAATTAAAACACGATCCCCTTCAATTTCAAGCGGATTTTTCATTTTGGCGATGTAAATATTCTGCTGTCCGTTTGTGTCGCCTTCCCAGCCTGCCCAAATCATATACAGCTGTTTTTTGTATTCAAATACATTTCCGTCAATGGCCCATTTGTCCGTTTTTGCAGCAATTTTTCCTTTAAATTCCCACTTTCCTTTAAACGGATCTGATACTTTATTTTCTAAAACATACATACGATGGTTATTATTATCGCCATTATCTGCGGCGAAATAAGCGTACCACTTTCCGTTAATTACATGAAATTCAGGCGCCCATATTTCTGCCGAATAATCCGTCCCTTTTGGAGCTTCCCAAATTGTTTTACTTTCGGCATTCTTTAAATCAGACAAATCTTTGGTTTTCCACAAAACCAATCTGTTTCCTAAGGTATTGGTGTAGTAATAATACCCTTTGTAGTACGTACTGTAGGGATCAGCGCCCGAAGGCAAAATAGGATTAGAGAATGTTTTTTGCTGCGAATATCCAGCAGAAACAATCATTAGCAAAAAGAGAATTAAGTGCTTTTTCATTTTATTTTTTATTTAAGGCGTTAATCACCTCAGTATTTATTTTGTTTACTTTTTTAAGGTCCATTTTGTCTACTTTTCTGTCATACGTCATAAATCCGTTTACTTCGCCTTCAACGTCTGTTGTCTGTGTATAAACAGCCGCTGAAAATCCTGATTTCACAAAGTTTTTTAAGACTTGAGCATATTTGATATATTCAGTAGTAACCTCATTTTCATTTTTGAATTTTACATATCCCCAATTGTCATTGGCTCTCCATAAATGGCCTTCAATTGGCAAACCAATTCCACCATATTCGCCTAGAACAGTTACTCTTCTTGCATCATATAAATACATTTCCGGCCCTGGATAATTGTGCAAATCTAAAATATCTCCGGTCTGGAAATGATTTCCTCCACTAGAGGAATTCGTCAATCGGCTTGGATCGTGTTTTTTTGTCCATTCTGCGATTTCTACCGTTTTAAATTGTCCCCAGGCTTCGTTGAACGGAACCCAAACCACGATACTCGGATAAGAATATAAATGATCCATAATTTCCTTCCACTCTTTTCTGTAGATTTCTTCCGATTTTGCCGAACGCTGTAATTCAGTTCCATCAAAATACTTTTTGTTTTGCCAAATTGGCTGATCGTCTCCGCTTGGCATGTCCTGCCAAACTAAAATTCCCAATTGATCACAATGTGTATACCAGCGGTCTGGCTCTACTTTTACATGTTTACGAATCATATTAAAACCTAATTCTTTTGTTTTAATAATGTCATATTTCAAAGCTTCATCTGTTGGTGCAGTATACAATCCGTCCGGCCACCAGCCTTGATCCAATGGACCAAACTGAAAGTAATCTTTGTTATTCAGCTGCATTCTCACAATACCATATTCATCTCTTTTTGATGAAATTTTTCGCATAGCAAAATAGCTTTTAACTTCATCAGCCACTTTATCTTTACTAATTAAACTGATTTTTGTCTGATACAAAAACGGACTTTCAGGGGACCATAATTTTGGATTATTCAAAACAATATCCAAACTTTCCCCTACAACCGCTTTCTCCTTAGCGATTTCTTTTGCTCCATCAAAAACAGCAATTTCAATAATATCGCCCGTTTCTGCTCCGGCAACTTCTGCTTTGATATTGATACTGTTTTGATCGATATTTGGAGTTGTTCTTAAATTGGTGATATTTTTGGGGTTTACCGGTTCAATCCAAACGGTTTGCCAAATTCCGGTAACAGGCGTGTACCAGATTCCTTCCGGGTTTTTGACTTGTTTCCCTCGTGGCTGTGGGCCATCGTTTGAAGGATCCCAAACTTTTACCACCAATTTTTGTGCACTTCCTTTTTTGATAAAAGGCGTAATATCGAATGTAAATGGCGTGTAACCACCAGTATGCGAACCAACTTTTATATCGTTAATAAAAATTTCTGTTTTCCAGTCAACAGCACCAAAATGCAAAAGAATATTCTGGCCTTCCCAATTTGATTCAATTGAAAAATTGGTTTCGTACCAAAGCTCTTTCTCTGCTCCCACTTGTTTCATGACACCCGACAAGCTCGATTCTACCGCAAACGGAACCAGAATTTGCCCATCATATTTTAAAGGCGCCGTTTTTCTAAAATCCTGAATGGTGTAATTCCATAAACCATTCAGATTTTTCCATTGGCTGCGCTCCATAATCGGACGGGGATATTCAGGTAACGTTTTATTTGGATCAACCTGAGCGGCCCATTTTGTCTTGATTTTATCTCCTTGTGGCTTCCATTGTGCATTTGCTGCAAATCCTAAAAACAGGGCAACCAGCATTATCGTTTTGTTTCTCATTACAATTTCCTTTTTTAGACATTAAATAAATTACCAGGCCATTTCCACAAAAGCCTGGTAATTCCAAACACTAACTTAACTAACCAATTTTACGTGAATTTTACTTCACTATTCTTTATTCTTAATTATTCAATTTCAGGCTTGACCACGAATACGGTTTTTCAGCTATATTGCTCGAAATACTTTCTAAATAACTTGTGCCGCCTTTTTTTCTTAGTTCTACATTACAGCCAATTCTTGTTTGTTTTGAAGGTATCCCTCCTAATAGACTCCATGGAATCTTTGATTCTATTTGATATCCCGTAGCTGTTTTTACAGTTGTTGAAACAATTCCCTGAATCTTATCTGATTTCTTCCACTTACTATTTTCGCCTTCAGACATTGAAAATGAAGCTGCTTGTCCAAATTCTAATTTGAAAATTGAAGTACCAGGTGCTATTAAATTCTGATTCTTCGGATCTAAATACAGATTAAAACCATCGCTTTCGCCAATGCTGTTTGCATTCACAACCTCGCTATCTTTCACTTTTGCAAAAACATATAAAAACGATGCATCATAACTAAAATTTGCTTCCAGCTGTGATGCTCCATTTTGGCCAATAAAAACAGGACTTGTTTTCTTCCATTCGGCTTCGTTGCTTTGTCCGTCAGTTACCGCTGTTGCATTTGCTGCATTAATTTCGGGTAAAACACGGCCTTTAATCATCCATACCTGAGATGAATTTCCAAACTGATTTGTCGTTGTCAGCGCAATAACCGTATCATCATCTAAAACAGCAATGCTATTCCATAAACCTGATTTTCCGCCAGAAATTAAAAACGGAACCGATTTCCTGTCAAATTTTCTAGCCTGATCAGTTCCGATAACTACTTTCATTTCAGAATTATTAATGTCATTCGTGGCTCTGTTTTCTGTTCCCTGATAAGACATTAAAACCTCACCTGTACTTAACTGAGCCAAATAAGGTGCACCTGCGTAGGCAGCAGGATTTATTTCTTCTGCTAAAGCATAATTTCTATTATTGCTGGAGGCATCAACCGTTTGTTTCCAGTTTTCTGAAAGTGTATTTCGAATGATATAAGGCTTAAACTGATTGTTTGTACCGTTATCTTCTATTGAAAATACAATCTCACTTTGATTTTTCAACAGCATCGGCGATGGCATTCCGTCTCTTTTTCCAGTTCTAAAACTTACTATTTCAGGATTCTCCGACCAGGTTGAACCATCAGAAGAACGAAGCAGTGAAATGTTTTGTTCATTCGAACTTCTAAATACATTCTCATTAGAAAAAAACAACTGAATTTCTCCACTTGGAATTTGTAATGCCGAAGGTTCCCAGCAGCCGTTTTCAAATTCTGCTGCCGCTTCATAAACAATTTTACTATCAGTCCAGGTCAATCCTCCGTCAATACTTTTAATGGTATTAATAGAAAAATTTGCTCCACTATTATTTGCAATAGGTCTTGGATTATAACAAATCAGAATCGAGCCATCTTTTAATTGCAAAATATCAGGCGTTGTCATATTTACGGAAGCCGTTCCTGAAACCACTTTAATGGGCGCGCTCCAGGTTGCACCTAAATCATTACTGATTTTAACCAAAATGGCTCCTCCGGCTTCATAAGTACAAATTAGTTTTTTGCTGTCTAATTGAATTAATCTGGCGTAACCATTATAGTCAGAACTGTTCTTATCAGAAATTTGAGTCAGAGATGCATAATCCCAGGCTATTCTGATGCCTTCTGTTGCAGGTTTGGATTCAATTGGCGTAACAATTGGTTCTTCACTAATTGGATCGCTTGATGAATCACTGCAGGAAAGCAACGGAATAAAAATTAACCCCAGCAAAAAACTATTTACATTTTTCATTTACTTTTTAGGTTTTGATTCGGTTTTGGTCAGGCCAAATTGCTGCACCAAACTGTCATATTCGTTTCTTGAAATGGTAACCATACAACCGTGGCGCACTTTTTCAGGAAAACTGTATTTGTCCCAATCCGCAAAAAAAGTATATCCTGAAGCCTGAAACCAAGGTCCGTTTAGGTTATCTGCAATTGATAATCCGTAGGAAACTCCCGGATATTGCTCGTAATACATGTACCAGGCTTTATCATCCGGTGAAGGAATCAACATTGGTGCTTCTCTGAAATTTGGACTGATAGATTGTTGAGGCAAAGAATAAGGTCCTAAAAGCGATTTTGATTTCGCAATTCTTATCGTTTTCCCCGTTGTCCAATACAAAGTTGGATAGGTTTCATCTTTAATAACAGCATAATAGGAATCACCAACTTTACGGATGAAAACATCAATCGTTCCCATATCCCAATCGAATAAACGTTTTGGGGTTCCTTCAAAAGTTTTTAAATCTTTAGACAAGACATATAAGGTTCGCTGACTTGCCCAATAACGCTCCGGATCTTCTTTTGTTCCGTCAAGATGCGGGGTATGCCAGGTCATGATGAATTTTCCTGAAGGTGCATCGTAATACAGTTTTGGCGCACCAATTCGCTGTAAAGCATTCGCATAATCAGTCGTACTTTTTAAATCAGGTGTATAATCTGAATGTTTTTTCCAGGTAATTAAATCATCCGAAACCCAAATATTAATGCTTTTCGCATCGTCACCCGTGTTTCCGGCGATATAATATTTCCCGTCTGGCCCTTTACAGATATCCGGATGGCCTTTATAGTCTTCAAAAACCCTTTTCCCATCATTTAGATTATCCCAATGCAAACCATCCAAACTAACGGAATAATACAATCTGCCATAATCTTTGTGCGTCATGTGTGCAAAAAGATAGGCTTCGTTTTTAGGTTTTTCACTTCCTTTAACCTGCCCCGGCGGATCTGGCTGTTGTGCTTTCGCAGAAAATCCAACTAACAATATTCCTAGAAAAATAAGTTGTTTTATCATGTTTATTATTTTTAATTGAATGTGACAATGTGTCAATTAGATAATTCATTACAAGCTTTGAAATAATTATCTAATTATCTAATTGGCACATTATCTAATTCTTATTCGCCTCAGCCGTCATCTTTTTAATCAAATCTGTTTCGGCTTTGATATATGGCGTTCCGTCTGTGTGGAATACCTCGTGAAACCAAACTTCTGGTTCTGCAGTGTATGTTTTTGTCCAACTGTCCCAGGCATATTTGGTTTGTGTTTTTCCGTCCACTAATCCCCAATTGATCATAGCAACATTATACTTGCGGGCAACTGGTAAGAAACCTGTAAACGTGCTTCCGTTTGGTCTCGCCATGTATTCTGTACACAACAAAGGTTTACCGTAGCGTTGTAATTGTTTGATTACTTTTTCGAAATCGGCAGGCGTATTGTAATTATGAAAAGAAACTACATCAGATTGTTCGATCTGCATTTTGTGCATTGGTTTCATTTTAGCTTCGTCGCTCCAGTCTCCAACCCAAACTCCGGAAGTCAATGGCTGTGATGGATTGCTTTCTCTCGCCCACACAAAAACATCCTTTAAAAGAGGCAGAATCAAATCGGCTTTGTTTTTAATTTCCACTTTTTCGTAAGATGGTCCCGTCATATTATCCGGTTCATTCCAAAGATCCCAGCCTAAAATACGGTTGTCGTCTTTAAATTTAGAAACCGTTTCTTTTACATATTTCTCTAAACGAGGATATTCTTTTGAATCCTGTAATACCTTTTGTCCCGGACTTTGAACCCATCCTGAGTTATGCGTATGCGGTTTTGGAGCACGTTGCTTTCCTAAAACCGGAAACGGATCCCAGCATGAATCAAACAAAACAAATAATATTTTGATATGATGTTTATCGGCAATTCCTAAAAAAGTATCCATGCGTTTGTAAAGTCCTTCGGCATCTTGTTTGTGCAATAAATCGTGAAGATAAACACGCATTACATTCATTCCGATTCCCTCGGCCCAGCCTAATTCCTGATCAATTCTTTTTGCGTCAAAAGTGTCGGCCTGCCACATTTCTAACTGATTGATGGCCGTGCTCGGATAATAATTGGCACCCACCATCCAGGGCTGTTCTGCGTACCATTTATTAGCCTGTTCTTTGGTCCAGATTTCTCTTTTTTCAACTGTGGCTGTTTCGTTTTTATTTTCTTCAGAATTGCTTTTTGTTTTGTTGCAGCTAAGCAATAAAAGCCCTGCTAACGTAAGCGTTAGGTACAATTTTATTTTTCTCATTATCAATTTTGGTATTATGAACAATCGTTCTTTTATGATAAGGGAATCAGACTTGAGTGGTCTGATTCCCTTAAAAATAGTTTAATATTCTGGGTGTTGATCCAGATTTGGATTATTGTCTACATCAACCTGTGGAATTGGCAATCTTTGATTTTTACCAACTGTAAAGTTTTTGAAATCAGGGTCACGAAGTGCAATTTTATCAACAGAGGCCTGCGTATCTAAATCGCCCCAACGTTTTAAATCTTCCCAACGAACACTTTCGCCGGCTAATTCTAAAACTCTTTCCATTTTTAATCTTTCTAAAAACTTATCGTGATCGTTTCCTATTTCAGGATGCGCCACAGCCAATGTATTCATGTTTACACGCGCCCTTACTAAATCAACATATTGATAAGCGGCAGCAGTATTTCCTAATTCGTTTAAAACTTCGGCATAACGTAATAAAACATCAGCATAACGAATTAGTCTGTAATTCACCTGGCTATAATAATCTTCATTATTTCTGTAATAGTCACGGCTTCCTTTTCTAAACCAGGCTTCATCATTGTTCCATTCCCAATCTTTACCATAGGTTTTGTCTCCAAAATCGGCCAATAAATCCGGGTAATATAAGGTCCATCTTAAACGAATATCAAGATTACCATCTTTATTTTGCTCCTCTTTAAAAGCATTTATCAACCAAAAACGAGCTTGTCCGTCAGACCATCCAATACTTCTTGGCGCAAAAAACTGCGCACGATTACTTGAAACTGCAGCATTAGGATCTTCACCAGTTCCTCCTTTTCTTTGATCTCCAAACTGGATTTCAAAAACAGATTCGTTGTTGTTTTCATTAATATCTGTAAAGTTATCTCTGTAGTTCGACACTAAGCTGTATTTAGCTCCATCACCAGAAATTAGATATTCTAAAGCTGCTTTCGCTTCTGTCCATTTGTGCTGTTGCATATACACTTTTGCAAGAAAAGCTTTTGCCGCTCCTTTATCCGGTCTTCCCGTTTGGTCTCCTGCCCAATCTCTTGGTAAATCGGCGTAAGCTTCATTCAAATCTTTTTCGACCTGAGCCCAAACTTCTGTTACATTTCTTTGCTGCGGTAAATCAGCTGGCGTAGAAGGCTCTAAAACCAATGGAATATTTTCCCAAAGAATAGCAGCATAGTAATAATGTAATGCTCTGAAGAACTTAGCCTGAGCTAAAATTTTCTTTTTATCATCTTCATTTTGAAATGGAATATTCGGAACATTGGCTAATACCTGATTGCATCTAAAAACGGCTTTGTACGTATCTCTCCATGTTACATTGTTCCCTTCCCAAAAATTATAATTGATGTAATTGAATCTGGTCCAGTCTGCCAATTCTGTCCACGGACTTACACTATAACCTTCATCAGAAGTTAAATCTAAACGAAAATAGATCCATCTTGCCCATAAACCATCTTTATAAAACATGGCATAAATAGAGTTGACTCCGGTTTGTGCATCACTTTCAGTTTTCCAATATTGTTCTGTTTCAATATCAGTCTGGCTGTTCAGGTCTAATTCATTTTCACAAGATGATGCGAAAAAGAGACCTAAAAAAACTACGGTTATTGTTATTATTTTTTTCATTATGCTATTTTTTTAAAATTAAAAGCTAAACTCAACACCAAAAGAATAGGTCTGAAGGTTCGGGAAAGCACCATTATCAACACCTCTCTCAAAAATATTACTGTTGCTGAACTCAGGATCCAATCCTTTATATTTAGAAATCGTAATCACGTTTTGTGCAGATAATGTTAATCTTGCTCTGGTAATTCCTGATTTTTGTAAAACACTATCAGGTAAATTGTATCCAAACCCAATGTATTTTAGTCTGATAAAGTCACCGCTTTCCAAGAAACGATCACTGTCTCCTCTTGAGTTTAAAGTTGAACCTTTTGTAATTCTAGGAAAATCAGTGTTTGGATTCTCAGGTGTCCATGGTTGTATTCCTGTTCTGTAATTACTATTGTCATCAAAACGATCTACAACACTTCTAAATCCGTTATAAACAGTTGCTCCGTGCGAAGCGATCCAGTTCATCGAGAAATCAAAAGATTTATACTCCGCTCCGGCGTTTAACCCCATTTCAAATTCCGGCCATGGGCTTCCAACGATATCTTTGTCTTCAGTTGTAATTTCTCCATCACCATTAACATCTTTAAAGCGAATATCTCCTGGCAAAGCATTTGGCATAATAACTTTTCCATCTGCATTTTTATAATTCTGAATTTCTTCTGCAGATTGAAATAAGCCGTCTGTTTGCAGTACATACCACATTCCTACCGGATTTCCGCTGCGGGTCATTGTGTTTCCAACAATGTTTTCATTTTGACCGTTCCCTAAAGCAACTAATTTGTTGTTTACTTTTGTGAAGTTTACAGAAGCATTAAAAGAGAAATCATTGATTTTTTTGCTGTACGCCAATTCAAGCTCAAGACCTTTATTTTCAACAGTTGCAGCATTAGAAATTGGGTTTCCTCCATCATTTCCTGTTGTTAATAAAATCGGGAAACCAAATAATACATCTTCTGTACGGGCAATAAAATAATCTGCTGTAAAACGCAAATCATTATTTAAAACACCAAGATCTAACCCTATATTGGTTTGTTTTAATTTTTCCCAACGCAATTCAGAATTGGCAAGTTTTACCTGAGTTGCAGAAGGATATAAAGTTTGTCCGTCTCCTAAAACAACCTGTCCGAAATTATTAATAAAACTTTTAGATTCATATTCTCTAATATTTCCAGAACCTAATTCTCCGTAACTCGCTCTTACTTTTAAGTCTTTTATGAATTCTGATTTAAAAAAGGATTCATTGCTGATTCTCCATCCTGCAGAAACCGACGGGAAATTACCCCATTTATTGCCATCGCTGAATCTTGATGATCCGTCACGTCTAATCACAGCATTAAATAAATAACGGTTATCATAATTGTACTCTAATCTTCCTAAATAAGAAGTCAAAGCTGCTTCATTTATGAAACCTCCAACTACCGGCGAATTTCCTTGATTTAAAACCGTATAATATTCACCTGTTGCTGAATTTACTGGAAGATTTCTTTTTGTCCCGTAAATTTGGTCATAAGTATCTTTTTGAAAAGTCTGACCTGCCAAAATAGTAATATCATGTTTGCCAAATTCTTTCTTGAAAGTCAATGTGTTTTCATACAGCATTGTTTGCGATCTTCCTCTGTTTTGATCTGTGTAGGATTGATCTACCGGCTGGTTTAAGGACCAATTTCCAACTTTTCTTAAAAATTCATACGAATCAACGCTGGTTTCGTATCCAAAATTGAAACGGTATTTCAACCAGGGTGCGAATTTTATTTCTGACCAAATGTTTCCTCTTATTCTAAAATTTTCATTTGTAGTATTAGCAAAATCTGCAATTGCCAATGGATTTGTTCCAAAGGTATCTGCAACACCTTGCTTTCCGTAACCATATCCTCCAGGGTTCGAAGGATCGTAAACCGGAATTGTAGGCGTTAATCTGTATACATCAATAATTGGATTTCCAGACATTTCATCTGTTTTGGAATTACTGATCGCTAAGTTTTCTCCAATGCTAAAAATTCCTTTTGAACCACTTGAATTTACACGGAAAGAGATTCTGTCAAAATCAGTCCCTACGACAGTTCCCTGATTTCCAAAATAATTAGCCGACATGAAAAAAGTAGAATTTTCTCCACCACCTGCAAAACTGGCATTATAATCCTGAATCATTCCGGTTTCAAAAACTTCATCCTGCCAGTCTGTATTTACAGCCATATTTAGGTTTTGTCTTGTAAATCCGGCATTATCGTATGCCATATTATTGTATTTCGCAAACTCTTCCGTTTCCATTAAATCATATCTTGGCATAGTGGTAAAACTTGTTTTTGCCGAAACTTCAACCTGAAGCGGTCCTTTTTTACCTTTTTTGGTCGTAATAATGATAACACCATTTGCAGCTCTTGACCCATAAATGGCAGCCGCCGATGCATCTTTTAAAACCTGAATACTTTCAATATCATTAGGATTAAAATCTCTGTTGGCCGTTGTCACTAAACCGTCAATTACATATAATGGATTAGAACTCTGAAGATTTTTTAAACCACGAATTTCAATATTGGCTTCCTGTCCCGGGCGTCCACCACCACGAACTTTAACACCTGTAACTAAGCCTTGCAATCCGTCAGCAACAGTTGTAACCTGTCTTTTCGTGATTTCATCCGCTTTGACTAGTGAAACTGCCCCTGTAAGATCTTTTTTCTGCTGTGAACCATAACCTACCACAACAATCTCGTCCAGTTTCATTGCATCTTCGGTTAAAGAAGCATTTACAGTCGTTTGATTGTTAATAGCCTTTTCTATGGTTTTGTATCCTTGTGAGCTAAAAATCAAGGTTTGGTTTGATTTGGCTGCAATAGAATATTTTCCGTCAAAGTCGGTGGCAACACCATTTTTTGTGTTTTTTATTAAAACATTCGCGAAAGGAATCGGATCTCCAGTTTCAGAAGTAACTGTACCTGTAATCGTAATCTGCTCCTGCGCATACGTTTGCTGTAATAATAAACTAAAGAAAAACAAGAGGTAATATCTCTGCTTTAAAATTTGAGTGAACTTTGTTTTCATTGATTTTTCATTTTAGATAGTTTTTCATTTTTTTGGTTGGTTTTGTAAAGTCATATTAAAAATTTTAATCGTCCGGGATGCGAACAAAAAAATAATTAATATTGTTCTTTAATAAGAATTGGTTCATTTTTCTGTTAAATTATTAATGATGTATTTTTTCAAACTTTATTTTATTGATAGCATATTTTTTTTGCTTAAAAATTATCAATATGATTTATTTGAAAATTCAAAGTAGATGATTTTAATTCAAAATAAAATGATTCATTTGTGTCAATATCTCTCTCAAATGATTCAAATTGTATCAATTTTGACTAAAAATAAAATTCGTGCAACATTTGGAATAAGATTGAGACGATTTGCTGAAGCCTGTTTTTCAAATAAAAATTATAACAATGCGTAAATTCTTTCTTTTACTATTTTTTTTAACTTTTTCAACAAATTTTATTCACGCACAGGAATATTATTTTAAACATTTTCAGGTTGAAGAAGGACTTTCAAATAACACTGTTATCACCTCTATTCAGGATGAAGACGGTTTTATGTGGTTTGGAACTAAAGATGGTTTAAATAGGTTCGACGGCTATCATTTTAAAACGTATAGAAGTCAAAACGATCCAATTCACAGTCTTGGAAGCAATTATGTTCAATCGTTACACGCCTATAACGGGAATATTTGGGTAGGAACAGATAAAGGTTTGTATCAGTACGATAAAAAAACAGATCATTTTACAGTTTTGAACGAAGCTATAAATGACAGAATCAACGATATAAATCATGATCAAAAGGGAAATATTTGGTTTATTTCAGGCAATATATTGTACAAATACGCACCATCCAAAAAAGAAACCAAAACTTTTAGTCCTAACAAATATTTTGTGGCAACCTCAATTGCAAGAGATTCAAAAGGCGAAATCTGGGCTTCTTCCTTAAACAAAATATATCATTATTCTGAGGAAAGTTTGTCGTTTGAAAATATCGCTTTAACACCTCCTTCCAATAAAACCAATTTCAGAATCACCACAATTTATGCTTTAGACAATGAAAATATTCTGATTGGAACACAGGATCACGGGGTACTACTATATAATAGAAAAAACAAAACGACTTCTGATTTGAAATTCAGCACCAAAGAGCCTGTTTTTGTACGTCAGTTTAGAAAAAAGGGAAATGAAGAACTTTGGATTGCCAGCGAATCCGGTGTTTACGTTTATAATCTAAAAACAAAAACGAGCGTTAACCTCAAAAAAAACTATAATGATCCGTATGCCATTTCAGACAATGCGGCTTACTCTATTACAATTGATAAAGAAAACGGAATCTGGATTGGTACTTATTTCGGAGGAATCAACTACCATCAAAAACAATACACACAATTCAAGAAATATTTTCCGCAGAAGAATCAAAATTCCATAACAGGAAGCGCTGTTAGAGAAATTCACAAAGATGACGCAGGCGATTTTTGGATTGGTACTGAAGATGCCGGTTTAAACCGTTTTAATCCTAAAACAGGAAAATTTACTTCCTATTTACCAAACGGAAGCAAAAGCAGCGTTTCTTATTATAATATTCACGCTTTATTACCCAGAAAGGATAAAATCTGGGTAGGAACTTTTGAGCATGGATTAGATGTTTTAGATAGAAAATCGGGTTTAGTTATCAAGCATTACAGTGCTAATGATCCTTCAACAGGTTTGAAAAGTAATTTTATTTTTTCGTTTGGTGAAACAAAAAATAAAGATTTAATAGTCGTTACTACGATGGGAATTTACCGTTATAATGAACAAAATGACAATTTTGATATCTTAAAAATGTTTCCCGAAACCACCCACTATACTATTTTTAAAGAAGATAGTGATGGGAATTACTGGGCAGGAAGTTACAGAGATGGTTTATTTTTTTACAATTCTAAAACACATAAAAAAGAGGTTTTTATATATGATTATAAAAATCCGGATGGCATTAGCAATAATTCCATCAATTCGATTTTTGAAGACAGCCATAAAAACTTATGGTTTGCTACCGAAAATGGTCTGAATTTATTTGATAAGAAAACAAGAACATTCAAAAAATTCACTACTAAAAACGGACTTCCAAGCAGCGTCGTTTATTCTATTTTAGAGGATGGAGAAAAGAATTTATGGCTAACCACTTCTAAAGGTTTGGTGAAATTTAATCCAAATCATAAAAAAATCAAAATTTACACCACTGCCAATGGATTATTGAGCGATCAGTTTAATTATAGTTCGGCTTTTAGAGATACAAATGGAGATATGTATTTTGGAAATCTAAACGGCATGATCAGTTTCAATCCGAAGAATTTCACTAAAAACAAGTATACACCTTCCATGTTCATTACGAATCTTCAGATCAATAATAAAGATATTGACGCCAATGAAAATGATTCGCCTATAAAACAATCCATTTCGCATCTTGCTGAGCTCGAATTAAACAATGATCAATCGTCGTTTAATCTTGAATTTGCCTCTTTAAATTTTACTGCTCCTGAACTTACAGAATATTGGTATAAATTGGAGAACGTCAACAATGACTGGGTGTATCTCGAAAGAAACAATAAAGTTTTCTTTACAGAACTGGCTCCTGGCGATTATGTTTTTAAAGTAAAATCACTAAACAGTTTTGGAGTCTGGAGTAAAGAAGTGAAACTAAAAATCGTAATTCTGCCTCCGTTCTGGGCGAGTTCCTACGCCTATTTTTTCTATTTTCTATTGATTTGCGGTTCGTTTTACTACATCATTCGTTATTCTCAAAATCTGACACAGATTAAAAATAACCGCAAAATAAAGCATCTGAATGACGAAAAAGAAAAAGAAATCTATCAGGCTAAAATTGACTTTTTTACCAATGTAGCGCACGAAATCAGAACGCCTTTGACGCTTATAAAAGGGCCTTTGGAGAAACTTTTGGTGATGGAACATCAATCGCCGGAAGTACCTCAGAATCTTTCTATCATGAAGAAAAATACTTCGCGATTACTGAAATTGGTAAATGAATTATTAGATTTTAGAAAATCGGAAATTGGCGGATTAAAACTCACTTTCGTGGAAGCCAATATCTCCTCTCAGGTTCGAAATTTACATTTAAGATTCAGTCCGCTAATTGAAGAAAAAGGAATTAATTTTGAACTTAATTTAGGAGAAAAGGACATTTTTGCTTTTGTCGATAAGGAAGCCTTTAAAAAAATCCTGAGCAATTTAATTAGTAACGCCATTAAATACTCTAAAGACAAGGTTTCGATATCTTTATTCAGAGATGATAAAAAACTGACTTTGGTGGTTAAAAACGACGGAAATCTGATCCCGTTTCAGTTGAAAGACAAAATTTTCGAACCCTTTTTCAGGGTTGATAACATGGATTCTACTTCAGGAACCGGAATTGGGCTTTCATTGGCGCATTCGCTAACGCAATTACACAATGGAAATCTGCAATTGATTCCAGACTCAGAGCTAAATGTTTTTGAACTGATTGTGCCGCTGCATCAAAAAGAAGAGTTTATGTTGTATACCGATTCTGAAAAAGAAGAGGTTCAGACTAAAATTGAAAAAATTGAAACAGAATCCAAAAATGAAAAAGCACAAATTTTAGTGGTGGAAGACAATGAAGATTTATTAAATTTTATTACTTCTGAACTGTCTTCAACTTACACTATTTTGAAAGCAGATAATGGTGAAAGCGCCATAAAAATCATTCATAACCAAAATATTCAGCTCGTTATCAGCGATGTCTCCATGCCGGTTATGGACGGAATTACGATGTGCAAAGAGATTAAAACAAATCTTGAAACCAGTCATATTCCAGTGATTTTATTGACGGCTAAAAACTCCCTGAAGTCACAAATTGATGGTTTAGAAGTGGGTGCCGATGCTTATATCGCAAAACCATTCTCAATGGATTATTTAAAGGTCCAGGTCAATAATCTTATTGAAAACAGAAAGCAGATTATGAACTATTATGCGAGTTCTCCGCTTTCGCACATCAAAAGTATTGCGCACAATAAAACAGACGAAAAATTCCTTAAAAAACTGGATGACGAAATTTTGAAAAACATTACAGATCCTGACTTAAGCGTGGAATCTTTAGCAGAGATAATGAACATGAGCCGTTCTACTTTATATCGAAAAATCAAAGATATTTCAAACCTGAGCCCGAATGAACTGATCAATATTGTGCGTTTAAAAAGAGCTGCAGAATTACTATTGAATGAAAACTACAAAATGTATGAAATCGCCGAAATGGTGGGTTATAAATCACAAACAAGCTTTGGAAGGAATTTTCAAAAGCACTTTTCGATGTCCCCTTCAGATTATATCGCGATGAATAAGTGATGTGCCAATAGGTCAATGTGCCAATGTGTCAATTAGATAATTATTAACACCAATATCATTATCTAATTGCCACATTTTCTAATTACCTTTAATCTTCAAAACAAAACCAGTTCTAAAGATGAATAATAGCAATACAATAAGAAAAGTAGCCATTGTAGGTTATAACCGAATTCCGTTTGCAAGGGCTAATACCGCTTACGCGAATGTTGGAAATCAGGAAATGATGACTGCAGCTTTAAACGGACTTATTGATAAATACAACCTAAAAGGGCAATTATTAGGCGAAGTAGTTGGTGGTGCTGTAATTAAACATGTTTACGACAGTAACCTGATTCGGGAATGTGTGATGAAAACATCTCTCGATCCTGCCACTCCTGCCTGCGATTTACAGCAAGCGTGCGATACAGGAATAGAAAGTGCTATTTACATCGCCAATAAAATTGCTTTGGGCCAAATAGAATCCGGAATTGCCGGCGGAGTTGATTCCATCAGCGATATGCCGATTGCAGTTAGTGAAAAACTTAGAAAAATTCTGCTGAACGCCCGACAAGCGAAATCATTGGGAGAAAAAATCAAAACGTTTTTGAAACTTCGTCCGGCCGATTTAACGCCTTTGGTTCCCCGAAATGAAGAATCACAAACCGGACTTTCCATGGGCGGCCATACTGAAATCACGGCTAAACATTATAAAATAGCAAGAGAAGATCAGGATAATCTGGCGCTTAAAAGTCATTTGAATATGGTAAAAGCCTATGAGGAAGGCTTTTTTGATGATATGATAACGCCTTTCAACGGATTAGACAAAGACAATAATCTGAGAAAAGACAGTACAATTGAAAAATTAGCTTCCTTAAAACCTGCCTTTGATAAAGTAAACGGAACATTAACGGCTGGAAATTCAACACCGCTAACAGACGGCGCTTCATGTGTACTTTTAGCCAGCGAAGAATGGGCAAAAGAACGCGGACTTCCAATTTTAGCTTACATCACTTTTGCTGAAGTTGCTGCCATTGAATATGTCAAAAATCAGCAAAATCTATTGTTAGCGCCTTTATTTGCTGCGAGCAGAATGTTGGAAAAAGCCGGATTAAATCTACAGGATTTTGATTTTTATGAAATTCACGAAGCTTTTGCTGCACAGGTTTTAGCCACTTTAAAAATTTGGGAAAGCCCGGAGTTAAGTGCAAAAATAGGTTTAAAAAAACCTCTTGGCGCTATCGACAGAACAAAACTGAATGTAAAAGGAAGCAGTTTGGCAGCCGCTCATCCGTTCGCGGCAACAGGTGGCAGAATCATTGGTGTTATGGCAAAATTATTAAACGAAAAAGGTTCTGGAAGAGGATTTATTTCAATTTGTGCCGCTGGTGGACAAGGAATTACAATGATTATTGAGAAATAATAACTTTGATAATCAAACCTAACAGTCCCGAAGCCTCGGTACTGTTAGGTTTTCATTTTGAATTTAAAATGCAAATTCTTCAACACTAGCCAAAGCTTTTGGTAAAGCATTTTCCGCAAAATCAGGAATTGCAGTTCCCTCAACTCTGAAAGTCGTTACATCCGTAATACCTAAAAAGCCTAATACCGTGCGTAAATACGATTCTGAAAAATCATAGCTTTTATACGGTCCTTCAGAAAATATAGCTCCGGAAGCAATAGATAAAAACACTTTTTTATCCGTTAATAATCCTTTTGGCCCATTTTCATCATAACTGAAAGTCTTCCCTGCCCTTGCCACCTGATCAATCCAGCCTTTTAATACGGCCGGAATTCCAAAATTATAAAGTGGTACACCAATTACAATAATATCGGCTTCTAAAAGATCTTTTACTGCCGCATCTGAATATTTTAGAGCGTCTTTTTGTGCTTCTGTATGAAGTTCTGCAGGTAGATAAATTGCACTTACATGCAGGTCAGTCAGGTATGGCAATGGTGTTTTAGAAAGATCAAGTGTTTGCACCTTAATTTCATTATGTTCCACTTTTAATTTTTCCAAAATGGCATTGGATAATTTATTACTAAACGAAGCATCTCCTTTGATGCTTGTTACTATATTCAGAATTCTTTTGCTCATGATTATATTTATTTTGTTTGCGATACAAACTTATATACATTTGCTATCTCTTTTATAGTACTATCCTCAAGGATAGCGCTATCCTTGAGGATAGTAACAGGATAAATATGAAAACAAAGAGCGAATTAAAAAAAGAGTTGTGTGGAGAACCAGAAGAATGTCTGGCAGCATTGCTGCCTGTGAGAGATGCATTGGAAGTTTTAAGCGGCCGATGGAAATTGCCCATTTTGATTGCCTTATCAAACAGGCCCAAACGATTTAAGGAAATCTCTAAAGACATAAACGGTATTACAGACAAAATGCTTTCTAAAGAA
This sequence comes from Flavobacterium sp. LAR06, assembly GCF_041946075.1. NCBI lineage: Bacteria > Pseudomonadati > Bacteroidota > Flavobacteriia > Flavobacteriales > Flavobacteriaceae > Flavobacterium > Flavobacterium sp. LAR06. The sequence continues at coordinate 116,312 of NZ_JAUTYT010000008.1, forward strand.
CTTAAAGATCTGGAGATAAATAAATTGGTTACCAGAACGGTTTATGATACTTTCCCACCAACTGTTGAATATGCCAGAACAGCTCACAGCCACACTTTATACGATGTTATTGGAGCATTAAATGAATGGGGAACATTGCATCGAAAAGAAATTATTGGTAAATAGCTTTTGTTTTTTTCTTATCAAAAGCAAAATTTTCATTTGGTTAATCAAAAGAACCAGATCAATAATAGTTTCTTTTAATTTCCACGAAAATCAATATTTTATCTTAAATTAGTGTACCAAAAAACTGACACAGTTTTTTAGAAGTTTTGTATGAATTCATTTTAAATCCAATAAAAATGATTGACTCAAAAATACCCGAAGGTCCACTAGCTGAAAAATGGAGCCATTACAAGGCAAAAGCAAAACTTGTAAATCCGGCCAACAGAAAAAAACTAAACATTATTATCGTTGGAACAGGACTTGCCGGAGCTTCCTGTGCGGCTTCTTTGGCTGAACAAGGTTATAATGTCAAATCATTTTGTTTTCAGGATTCTGCCAGAAGAGCCCATTCCGTAGCAGCACAAGGCGGCGTTAATGCGGCTAAAAACTACAAAAATGACGGCGACAGTACGTTCCGAATGTTTTATGACACTATTAAGGGCGGCGATTTCAGATCCAGAGAAGCTAATGTTTACCGTTTGGCAGAATGTTCCGCACATCTTATCGATCATGCTGTAGCGCAAGGCGTACCCTTTGCCAGAGAATATGCCGGCTATTTGAACAATAGATCTTTCGGAGGTGTTCAGGTTTCAAGAACCTTTTATGCGCGCGGACAAACTGGACAACAACTTTTGCTGGGTGCGTACCAGGCATTATTACGTCAGGTTTCTTTGGGAAAAGTTGATTTGAATACGCGTCACGAAATGCTTGAATTAGTGGTTATTGATGGAAAAGCAAAAGGAATAATTGCGAGAAATCTGGAAACTGGAGCGATTGAACGCCATGCGGCAGATGCGGTTGTATTGGCTTCGGGAGGGTATGGAAAAGTATATTATCTTTCTACATTGGCAATGGGCTGTAACAGCTCTGCTATTTGGCGAGCACATAAAAAAGGCGCTTTTATGGCTGGTGTAAGCTGGATTCAGTTCCACCCTACTTCACTTCCCCAACATGGAGAAAACCAATCGAAACTGACTTTAATGTCGGAATCTTTAAGAAATGACGGCCGAATCTGGGTTCCAAAAAAAGCCGCTGACGACCGAAATCCAAATACAATTCCGGAAGAAGAGCGCGATTATTATCTGGAACGCAAATATCCTTCTTTTGGAAATCTGGCACCAAGAGATATTTCATCAAGAGCCGCAAAAGAACAAATCGATGCCGGACATGGCGTCGGACCAATGAAAAATGCCATTTATCTTGATTTCTCAGATGCTATTAAAGCGCAGGGAAAAGATAAAATAGAAGCCAAATACAGCAATCTCTTTGCGATGTATGAAAAAATCACCGGAATCAACGCTTATAAAGAACCAATGCTGATTTCACCATCAGCACATTTTACGATGGGCGGACTTTGGGTTGATTACGAATTGATGACTACTATTCCGGGGTTATTTGCATTGGGAGAAGCCAATTTTGCAGATCACGGCGCTAATCGTCTCGGAGCAAATTCCTTACTTCAGGCTTGTGTTGATGGCTATTTTATAGCACCTTACACGATTCCGAATTATTTATCCGGAGAATTAAATGCTCCAAAAATTGATACCTCCCATCCTGCTTTTGAAGAAGCTGAAAAAACAGTACAATCACAATTAAACCGGTTTTTGAGCAGTAAAGGAACACTTTCAACCGACTATTTTCATAAAAAAATTGGACGTTTATTATACGAAAAATGTGGTCTTTCAAGAAGCAAAGAAAAACTCGAAGAAGCGCTTGAGGAAATTAAAATACTGAAGGCTTCATTTGAAAAAGACTTACTAATTACCGGCGATGACAAACTCAACAGCGAATTAGAAAAAGCCGGAAGAATTGCCGATTATATAGAATTAGCCGAATTAATGTGCCATGATGCCCTACAGCGCGAAGAATCCTGCGGTGCCCATTTCAGGGAAGAATATCAGACTCCCGATGGTGAAGCGGTTCGTAACGACGCCGATTTTTGTTATGTCTCGGCCTGGGAATGGAAAGGAAAAGAACAGCCGCCTGAACTTCACAAGGAACCACTTGTATTTGAATCCGTTGAACTTGCTGTGCGAAGCTATAAGTAATTGTGAATTGTTAATTTTAAATTACTAATTAACAATCCATAAGGCTCCATTTTACAACTTACAAGCAATTCATAATTAACAATTTATAATTAATAATTAGCTATGAAACTATACCTTAAAATATGGCGACAATTTGATACTTCTTCCAAAGGAGAAATGGTAGATTATGAAATAGACAACGTTTCAGAGCATATGTCTTTCCTTGAAATGCTAGATCTTTTGAACGAATCCCTGATTCAAAAAAAAGAACGTGTCATCGAATTTGATCACGACTGCAGAGAAGGTATTTGTGGGCAATGTGGTGTTATGATTGACGGACGAGCACATGGACCTTTAAAAAACACTACAACCTGCCAGCTTCATATGAGAAGTTTTAAAGATGGCGACACAATCTATATCGAACCCTTTCGTGCAAAAGCTTTCCCTGTACTCAGAGATTTAAAAATCAACAGAAGTGCTTTTGATAAAATCATCACAGCTGGAGGATTTATCGGAGCTTCAACCGGTCAGGCACCAGAAGCTAATAGTATTCCTATCTCCTATGAAACCGCCGAAGCTTCTTTTGATGCTGCCGCTTGTATTGGTTGCGGAGCCTGTGTAGCGACCTGCAAAAATGCAAGTGCCGCTTTATTTGTTGGCGCTAAAATCACCCATTTAGCTTTGCTTCCACAAGGAAAAATTGAAGCCTCAAAAAGGGTTTTAACTATGGTACAGCAAATGGATGCAGAAGGTTTTGGAAATTGTTCTGACACCAGAGCCTGCGAAATCGAATGCCCTCAGGGAATTTCTATTCTCTCAATTGCAAAAATGAATGCCGAATACACTAAAGCTTTGATTTTTAAAAAATAAGCAGTAACATTTAAAATTTTATGAAAATAGAACTTTAAAAATTACTGCCTTATTACATCTAATAAAAGTTCGATTTTTTTCAGTTGCACAAACTGTGCTCTGTCTTAATCTTTTTTATACAGCCTTTCCTGCCCGTCTTGATAAATTCTCTTAATGCCTGTGATTTCGTTTTTTTCTGAAACAATTTTAATGCGGAAATCACTATCCCCATCAAACGTAAATAAGTTTTGCTCTAAAGGAATCAATAAAAGAGTAACGATATTGTTCCATCTGTAATACAACTTACTGTCTTCGTATAAAAGCTCAGATTTTCCAAATTTACCCTGATACGACTTTAAAATTGCAGGATCAACACTTAAAGGTTTTTGTCTGTTTTTAACAACTGGAATAAACCAATCAAGATTGTTGCCTACCGAATCTTTATTTTTTAATGACAGATTTTGCAAAGCCAGCAAATGAGACCTATTTACAGCTTCTTCACTTTTACATAAAACATCTGGCATCACTCCTTTTCCCTCAAAATCCTGATTAGTAATAGGGTCTTTAACCTCTCCAAAAGGTATATTTATAGAAAACCCGTTTGGTAAAACTTTTCGATCAATAGGATGAGCTCCTCCGGCTGTTTTTTCACCTACAATAGTAACACGTTTTAAGTTCTGCAGTGAATAACTCATCCATTCTGCAGCAGAAAAAGTAGAATTGCTTGTTAAAATATAAATATCGATATCAGCAAGGCGTTTACCCGGAACAGATGGCAAAAGCCACATTTCGCGCTCTATTTTTTTTCTGCCTTTTTCATAGTAATAATATTTGTATAGAGGTAATTCCTTACCAGAATAAAAATAGCTGCTTATAAATTGGCCCATTTCCATAGCGCCCCCATTATTTTTACGCAAATCTATTATTAAAGCATCTGTATTCTCAAAAAAATGCATAGCAGCGGCGGCGGTTTCACTTGCTATTGCAGGATCCTCAAAATAATCAAACTCTAAATAGCCAATGTTTCCTTCGAGAATTCGTGTTTGCTGAAAGCCAAAATTTCTCTTTTTTGCCTCAGTTAATTCTTGAGCTTTAATTTTTTGTTGTATCTCTTTATTCCCTTTTTTCTGTTGATCTGCTGCCCATTCCGGGTCATACATTACTCTAAAGTGCAAATCTTTACTAAATTCTAAAAGGTCAGTTGTAAGTTTAGAAGCAAATTCAGTTGGACTTGTGATATTTTTATAGATTCCCTTTTTATAATTCTCATTTAGTTTTTTGTTTATATCCGAAATCGCATTTGGTCTTATGTAAAACTCCTGAAGTTCTTTGGCAAGCGAATCAATAATTTGCTTTTTTTGCATCTCATTTAAAGTAACATCCTTTGTAGTGGAGTCTTTTTGCGAGTAGGTACAAATTGATAATAGCAGTAGTGCTAAAGTTATAATGTTTTTCATTTTTTATGAAGTTTTACAGTTTGAAATTATTTTATGAAGTAGTTTGTCAAGCAATGTAATTTCGTCGAGAGTTAATCCACTAAGTGCTGTTTCCCGATTGAGTTTAAAAACAGGAGTTAATAGAACAATCGTCTTTTGACCTTTCTCAGTTAATAAAAGCTTAGATTTTCTTTTGTCTGATGCATCTACTTCTCTAGTCAAATAATCTTTTTGAACCATGAGCTCTATTATTCTTGTAATGGAAGCATTGTCTTTGAAAATTAATTTTGCTATTTCTATTTGAGGTATTCCTGCGTTATCATTTAAGATAATTAATACTAAACATTGATCGACTGTAATATCATTTACAACCTTTTGTATGTTTTTTTGACAAATTTTCCTGTATTCTTTTATCGCCTGCTCTATCGTATAAAGTACGGTTCCGGTTGGAGTTTTCTTTTGCATATTAAGTCACTTAGCTATAAATCTATTTGATATATCAAATATAATTATTTATTTGATATATCAAACAAATTTGAATCAATTATTATTCTCATCGAATTATCCGCATACATAAAAAAACCCGACAGGCATTATAACCGTGTCGGGTTTTAACAGTAAAGAAATAAGGCTTTTATATACTTCTTTGTGCAACTATTTTTTAAGCTATCTTACTCTCATTACACACAAAATCGCAGAGCTGCAAAGTCTAAAGCGTAAAAAACATCGTGTCTTAGTGTCGTCGCAGCAAATCACACAGCAAAATAAGGCAATAAAATATCTTCAAAATTATACAACCCTTTTTGTTTGTCTTTTAGATTTTCGGCAACAAAAACAACGCCGCTTCCAAAGGCCTCTCTTGAGATTGATTCGTGAATTAGTCTAACCGTTTGATAGGGAAATCCGAAGATCACTTCATGTTTGCCTACGATTCCTCCTGCTCTGACCGAATTAATATTCTCTTTCTCAACATTTAATGCCTCTGCAATTTTTATTGCAGTTCCAGACGTTCCTTCTTTCTTTTTAAAATGTTCTTCATTTACTTCAATATCTACCCAAGGTGCAATTTTCTTCAACAATTTAGCTGCAAAAAGTAAATAATTCACTCCAAGTGTAATATTAGGTGACCAAAAAACAGTCGTTTTAAGGGATAATTTTTTTAATAACTGAAGTTCTTTTTCTTTATAATGAGAAATGGCCGAAATGATTTTAATACTCCTTGTGGCAGCCAGTTCTCCATAATCGTAAATTCCTTCATTCGAAGAAAAATCAATAATGACATCAACAGGATGTTTATCTAAAAGTTCTTCTATTGATGTTTTGGAACTGGAATAGATTAATCCGGGTTCATCTGACTGAATTCCGAAAAATTCCGAAACCGATCTGTTTTCCAAAACAGTACTTTGTCTTAAAACCCACTCTAAGCAGAATTTTTTATTTTCCAGCAGTATTGATGCTACTGATTTTCCCGTCTTTCCGAATCCGATTAGTCCTATTTTCATAATTTATTTTTTTATTGGGCGAAATACCCGTTAACAGAAATTGACATTTTTTTGAAGTTTTTGCCAAGTCTAAAATTTAATTATTATCTAAGCTGATAATTATCTTCTCTCGCTAAAATAGAGATATTATCACGGGAATACTAGTAAAAAGTGGCATTTGTAACAATTAAAAGTGGAGTTAACCAGAATAATTGTGCTAAATTTTTTCGGTTCCAGATTTTAGAATTAATTGCCCGCCTATTATTTTCTTTCTTTAAATAAAGAATTCGCAATTTTAGCAGAGTAAAAAGTGCTTAATTTTTCATTATCCTATTTTTAGAAAAACCACGATAAAAAAAAGATTTCATAATGTCCAACTAAACAAATTTTAATTAGTTTTATGGCCTGATTGCCCCAAACAAAATCAGTACATAATGGCCTACAATAACAACGAATTAATGCGTTTTCTAGACGCGCAGAATAAATTGTACCTTTCTGCACTTGCTGAAATTAAAAAAGGTAAAAAAGAATCTCCATGGATGTGGTTTATTTTTCCCCAGATAAAAGGAATGGCCTCATGTGACACCTCAAAATTCTACGAAATTAAAAATGCCGATGAAGCGATAGCTTTTCTGGAACATCCAATTCTTGGAAAACATTTGATTGAAATCACAGAAGAATTAATCAAAAACGAGGAAAAATCAGCCACAGATATTTTCGGTAACCCTGATGACGAAAAATTGCAATCTTCCCTGACTTTATTCGCCAGCATTCAAAACTCGGAACCCATATTTCAGGAGGCGCTACATAAATATTTTGACGGATCATCTGACTTTCATACCCTGCAATTATTGTACAGCAATCTGTAAAAGTATTGGTAGCTTATCTTAAAAATTCCAAAAAGATAAACTGATTTCCTTTCCTTTTTAAATAAGATAACTATATTTGCAACACTGTTGCGTTTATTGTAATTCGCATAGTTCTCCCAAAAAGAATGAAGAAGAAAGTTATTATTATTAATTTCTTAATGTCTCTAATAGTATTGTCAGCAATGCTGTTTCAGACAGTCCATTCTTACGAACATCTGTTAACCCAATTAAAAGAAAAGCACTGTGAACATCATACCAGTGCTAATCAAAAGGAGATAACGCACAGCCATTCTGTTGATACTAAATGTCCTATTTGTCATTTTGCGTTCAGCACTTTTATTCCGAATTCTTTTCAGTCTTTAACTTTTGAAAAAATACAAATTGAAACTTCTAGCGTATTTCTATATACAAAATCAGTTTCAACTTTCTTCAAAGGCAGTCTTTTTGCATTAAGAGCACCTCCTGCTCTTTAAGCATTACTTCAACATTTTATTAAAGTCAACTTCTTTGTTCATTTTCTACATCTGGGATGAAAGAGAACTGTATTTATAGCTCTTATCAAAATTATCGATAAGGTGTAAAACGGCATTTTTTTAATGTTGAAATAAAGCTATTACCTTAACTGCAATACATCATCCTTTTTTTTCGCAAAACAAACACTAAAGCACTGTTAACTAACAGAATGTACTATCCTTTTGCGATTAATTTAAAATTAAACCCAAAATTAAAATCCATAATACTATGCTTACAGCTGAGAATCTGACAAAAAAATATGGCGAGCAAATCGCGCTTAACAAACTCAATCTAACGATCAAAGAAGGAGAAATATTTGCTCTTTTAGGTCAAAATGGAGCAGGAAAAACCACTACCATCAATCTGTTTCTGGGTTTCATAGAGCCTACTAGTGGAGAACTGAAAATTAATGGTGTTTCAGTAGCTGAAAATGCTCAGGAAACAAAAAAATTCGTTGCTTACATTCCCGAAACAGTGATGCTTTATCCGAATCTTACGGGCATGGAAAACCTTAAGTTTTTCTCGTCTTTGGCCGGATTTAAATATTCTGATGGTGAATTAACATATTTCCTAAGCAAAGCCGGACTGCAAACAACGGCACATCATCAGCCACTTGGTGGTTACTCAAAAGGAATGCGTCAGAAAGTAGGGATCGCCATTGCCATTGCAAAAAAAGCGAAGGTTCTTTTGCTAGATGAACCTACCAGTGGTTTAGATCCAAAAGCTTCTAATGAATTCTCCCAGATCCTAAAAGAACTTTCAGCTGATGGAACAGCCATTTTAATGGCTACACATGACATTTTCAGAGCACGTGAGGTCGCCACTCATATCGGAATTATGAAACAAGGCAATCTAGTCACCATTATTGAGTCTGAGAAAATATCGGCAAATGAACTTGAAGCTCTTTATTTACAAACTGTTTAAAAGGAAAAGTAGTTTCCATCAACCTAAAATGAAAAATTTACTTTCCTTTTTATTCTTATTTATAAGTGGACAATATCTGCATTCACAAGCCATTAGCAAAAAAGTCAAAGACAGCCTTGCTCAGGATTCCATTCAAATGGAAAAAAATGAATTACAAACTGTTGAAATCATGGGACGATCGACACGAAAATACAACAGCGACTACTCTTTTTCTGCTACAAAAACGGCAACATTAAATAAAGATATTCCACAGTCTATTTCTACAATTACCAAAGAATTAATTGTCGATAAAGGCGCTTTTTATTTAGCAGATGCTGTAAAAATGGCCAGTGGTGTTATTCCCGCCAGTTACTACAATCAATACACCATTCGCGGTATCAGTCAAAATGAAGAAGGCCAAATTATTAATGGAATGCGAACCAGACAATATTATTTTCTACAGCCTTTGACCACTAATATCGAACGCATAGAAGTTATAAAAGGACCTTCGAGTGCCACATTCTCCTCTGTAGATCCGGGTGGAAGCATCAATATGGTGACCAAAAAACCTTTGACGACAGACCGAAAAGAAGTCAGTCTGAGCGTTGGAAGTTTCAGTACACTTCGAGGAACTTTAGATTTTACAGGACCGTTAAACGAATCAAAAACACTTTTATATCGTGTAAATGGGGCTTATCAGGAAGCCAAATCGTTTCGGGATCTGGTAAACAACAAATCGTTTCTGTTATCACCCTCGTTCAGTTATATCCCGAATGAAAAAACCGCTATTAATACAGAGTTAATTTTAAGCAGCATGAACGGAAATCTGGATCGTGGGCAGCCTATTTTTGGTGCCATTGCCGGAAAGACCGATTTAAACAAAACGCCTATAAGCTTAAATTTAGGTGCTCCCAGCGACTTTTTCAAATCGAAAGAAATGATTTTGATGACCAATTTTGCTCATAAATTCACTTCTAAAATTGGTTTTAATGCCTCTTACATGAAACAAACCTGGACAGAAGATCTTCAGGAACACCGCACAACCAATGCTTTTGCGGTTGATATGAACAATAAGCCTGTAACAAGTCTTGCTATGATGCAGTTTGTACAGCGCGAACAAAATTGGGATGTTGACAATTTAAGCGCCTATTTTAATTTTGAATTCAAAACAGGAAAACTGAATCATAAACTCCTTACCGGATATGATTTAAGCAGCTGGAACAAAAACAAAGGCGGTGGCCAAAATGCAGCACGTGGTTATTTAATAAAAGACGGAACTGTAGCCGGTTCATTTGTTTTGGCAAACGCCAATAATTATCAAACTACCACTATCGATGGCGTTGTAATGCCCAAACCCAATGTAGATTATTTTAATTTAAATAATCCAACTTATAAAATTACAAGTGCTGACGATTATACTTTAAACGTTCGAACTGCTTTGCCATCGGCTTTAACGACAACAAATGCCATTTATATTCAGGATCAGATTCAATGGCAAAGAATTACCTTTTTACTAGGTCTGCGACAGGAATGGTTTGAAGATATTACCAATTACGAATCAAATAATGAATTGACCGTAAAGAAATCAGCTTTGTTGCCGAGAGTTGGAATCACTTATGCCATAAACAAAGCCATAAACGTTTACACAACTTTTCTTGAAGGTTATCAGCCACAATCGAATACGGTTACTTTGATGCCTCAAACAGGTAGCTTACCCGCCGGAAGTTTGTTTGATCCTCTGGAAAGCAACTTAAAAGAAATAGGCTTAAAAGTGGTCTTTCTTAATAATACCATGAGTTTCAATGCTGCATTTTACGAGATCAATCAGCGCAATATTTTGATGAATGCCAATGATCCCGCCAATCCCGACTTATTAGTAACAAGAGGAGCTGAACGCAGCCGTGGTTTTGAGTGTGACTTAGCTGGATATATTACCCCGCAATGGCAGATTAATGCTTCATACAGTTTTATCGACGCTGAAATAATCAATGATCAGAATCCAGCCCTGATCGGTGCACGAAAGCAAAATACACCAAAAAACAGCGCCAATTTATGGACACGCTACAACTTTGCTCCAGATACTGGTTTAAAAGGCCTCGGCGTTGGTTTCGGTATGCAATATCAAAGCAGCAAAATACCTTGGTTTACAAGAGATTTCACACTTCCAGATTTTACGATTTTTGATGCTGCTTTGTATTATAAACCAAATAATAGCAACATACAAATTGCGGTAAATGCGGGCAATTTGCTCAATAAAACGTATTGGTTAGGTGCTCAAAACTATTTGAGATTGTTTCCCGGAAGCCCACGAAACGCAAGCCTGACTGTAACTTATAAATTTTAATTGGCATGAAACCCATACATATAGAACTTTTAATAGCAAAACATTTAAGAAATACGGTTTTTAAAAATTCAGCCGTATTTATTATCTCATTATTTATTGGTACTCTCTTACTGTTTGCAGCGATATCGGGTTGGAAAAACTACAACAGCCAGAACGAAACCAGTGAAAAGTACCAGCATCAGTCACGGGAAGACTGGCTGAACAATCCAGATAAAAATCCCCATCGGATGGCGCATTATGGAAATTTCGCTTTTCGCAAAAGCACCTCTTTAAGTGTTTTTGAATTTGGAATGGAGCCTTTTTTCGGGAATGCCATATTTCTTGAAGCGCACAAACAAAACACAGCTAACTTCTCTGAAGCCGGATTCTCCAACAGTATTATGCGTTTTGGAGAAATTAGTATTGCAATGGTTTTTCAGATTTTATTGCCACTGTTGATTTTTTTCCTCGGATTTAATTCGGTCGCAGCCGAAAGAGAAAACGGGACATTAAAACTTCTTTTGAGTCAGGGAATCAGTTGGAAACAGCTTTTATTTGGGAAAATACTTGGAGTTGCAAGCGTTATTATGCTGCTTTTTATTCCAGCAGTCGTAGTATTAATTTTTGTTTGGATGCTGCTTCAAAACTTTACCATTTCAGCAGATGAAACAATAAAAATGCTATTGTTTATACTCTTTCATTTTCTTTACCTGTTGTTTTTCTGCGCCATTGCTGTTCTAATTTCTGCTTTAAGCAAAACATCAAAAAAAGCGCTGATTTCCTTAATTGGAATTTGGCTGCTCTTTACCATTATCTTACCGAGAACAACACAGTCGGTTGGAGCTTACATTTTTGAAGCACCTTCGAAAGCGCAATTCAACAGTAATATTGAAAAAGATATTCTGAAACAAGGCGACAGCCATAATCCAAATGATCCGCATTATAAAGCAATCAAAGATTCCTTATTTCACGCTTACAAAGTAGATTCGGTACAGAAACTTCCTTTTAATTATTCCGGTTTTATTATGACCGAAGGCGAAAAAATAAGTTCAAAAATTTACAATCAGCACCTGGAAGATTTACTTCAAATTTATGAAAGGCAAAATAGTTTTTCGAAAGCCGTTTCGTTCCTGAATCCATATATCGCCATGAAAAATTTATCCATGGGATTATCCAACACCGATTACGATTCTTATATCGATTTTCAGAAACAGGCCGAAAATTACCGTTACAATATGGCGCAAAAGATGAATGCCTTGCAAATTAAATACATCAGTAATAAAAAGCCTGCAGTAACAGATAAACCGCTCACAATTGGCAAGGACCATTGGGCCGATATTGATTCTTTTCATTATGAGCCAAAAGGAATTCTGACTGTTTTAAAAACCGAACTCCTTTCAGTTATCTCCCTAATTCTCTGGATTCTGCTGCTTTTTGTTTTCATCAAAATCGCAGCTAAAAACCTAAAAGCCATTTAATATGTTAGTATTACTATTTAAAAATTTCATCCGTTCGAAAGGAACCAAAATTGGTTTGCTTTTTTTACTGCTTATCGGTTTTATAAGTCTCTTAATTGGTCGTCAATTTCAACAAAAACAACAGCAAAATATAGCAGAAACAGCGCTTTATCAAAAAGAGCATATTGCAAGAAATGCGGCTTTTCATAAAGATGAAATGGGGCTCTTGCTGTATTACATAAAATTTTCGCTGGTCAATAAAATATTACCCATAAACAGTCTTGCTATTGGGCAACGTGATGTAAATCCGTCGATACAAAGTGTCACGATTCGTGGTTTAGAAGCACAGAAATATGATTCGGAGTTAAATAATCCAAATAATCTGTTGGCTGGAAATCTTGATTTTGGATTTGTGCTTATTTATCTTTTTCCGCTTTTGATTATCGCCTTTTCGTATAATATCATTTCCGAAGAAAGAGAAAGCGGTACCTGGAAAATTGTTGCCACACAGAGTTCTAATATAAATTTCTATATTCTGAAATTGTTTTACATCCGAATATTAAGCATAATTGCGGTGCTTACCATTGTACTAATAATTGCGGCGTTTTTTCTCAATATTCCATTAGATCAATCTTTGCTCGTCTTTTACGGACTTGGTATTTTATATATTCTTTTTTGGTTTTCGGTTAGTTTCTTTATTGTTTCACTGCAAAAAAGCTCAAACTTCAATGCTGTAATTTTATTGACTATCTGGCTTTTTATGATCATCATATTACCTGCTGTCATCAACTCGTACATTGTCAATAAATATCCGATTCCCGAAGCTTTAGAACTAACTTTAAAACAAAGAAATGCCTATCATGAAAAATGGGATATAGATAAAAAAATAACGATGGATAAATTCTACACACATTATCCACAATTTAAACACTATCCTTTGCCAAATACCGAATTCAGCTGGCTTTGGTATTATGCCATGCAGCAAATGGGCGACGACGAATCGGCAATTCAATCAGGAGAATTGGAGTTGAAACTAAAACAGCGCAATCAGGCCAGCAAACTTATAGCGCAGTTTGTACCAACGCTTCATACGCAAATACAACTGAACGAAATTGCCAAATCTGACCTCGGAAATCAGCTTTTGTTTTTAAATGAAACCAAGGAATTTCATGAAAAATTGCGATTGCATTTTTATCCTAAAATATTCGATAATGCTCCCGTAAATCAGGAAAAATGGGAGAAATTTAAGATTAAAACTTTTGAAGATAACTCAAAATTAGATTTTGCAAAAGCGTTCCTTCCTTTGCTCCTGTTCAATTTAATTTTAATGAGTTTTGGCTGGCTAAATTTCAATAGAAAAAAACAAACTTTCTAAGTTTTTCAGTTCATAATAATTGACATAAAGCCTATTTCATTAATTTGAAATAGGCTTTATTATTGAAATTTCGCTTTATTTCGATACTTCCTTTAATTCGTTGATCTTTTTATTAACCCGCGCAAGATAAGTTGAGTCAGTGCTCAATTCCATTGATTTTGTATAGTTCAATAAAGCATTTTTCTTATCCTTATTGACTTCATAAGCTTCAGCAAGACTATCAAAAGCATTACTGGATTTAGAATATTCCCTGGCATTTAAATTAAAAACTGTTATTGCATCAGCAACGTTTTTATCTTGATACAGCAACGTGTATCCAATACCATTTAAATGTTCTTCCCATTTGACATTCGAATATTTTGGATCTTTCTTTAAAGAAGCAAAAGCATTTTTAAAGTTTGATATATTTTCCTTAGCCGTTTTCTGCAATGTTTCTAATGCTAAAAAATCATAATCAACAATATCATTATCCACAAAATAAGCAATACGATTTACTAAATTTACAATATCGACATCACTACCTATTCCATTTGCTAAAAATATAATGCTTAAATTATCTTTTGGAAAATTTCGATAAGCAACTCTTCTCCCTCCTGAAAAACCATATGATGTATGTCCATTTACTATATTTTGGTCCCATCCAAAAGTAAATTTATGAACTGATTTGGCATATGGAAAGATTTCCCACATCATTTTCTTAGACTTCTCATTAATCAGTTTATTATTATTGAATTTGCTATTCCATTGTATAAAGGTATCCATCGTCATGTTGAGACCATTACAGCTATTTAAGTATTTTCCATTATTAGGAAGTTCTATTTGCATTTTACCGGTTGCAAAATTAGAGTATTGCGTAACTCTATTAGAGATGATATCTCTCGAATCTGTTGAAAAAAAGACACTCTTATCATCTGTTTGAATGAACTGATTTTCTTTTATAAATGTTTCAATATTTTGCTTGCTTACACTTTCAATAATTTTCTGAAGCAGCCAAAAATTAGTTTGATTGTATTCGAATTTTTCCCCTTTCTCAAATTGTATGGCATCTGCAACGACTTTCTCTTTTGCATCATTTTCTGGCAATTGCTCATAATTTACAATATCCGGAAGTCCTGAAGAATGTGTGATCAAATGTTTTATCTGAACAGAATTCCAGGAAACGGGTAAATCATGAAGGTATTTTGAAATTGGATCTTCTAACGATAATTTATTATGCTCTATTAATTGAAATGCTCCGGTTACAATAATCATTTTGGTTAATGAATAAATTCTAAAAATAGAGTTATCGGATACTGGTATATTGTATTCAATATTCGATTTTCCGTAATTATTTCTGTGGATGATTTTGTCGTTCTTAATGACAGCTACAGAAATTCCTGGTATGTTGTATTTGCCAACAACTTCAGATAAATAGTTATCAATTTTAGCACTTGATTCATTTGTTATTTTTACCTGTTCTTGTGCTGATGTTACAGCAAAGAAAAATAGGGCGATAAGCGAAATAAATTGTTTTAGCATCATAATATTATTTTAAGTAAGACGTGCTTTATTATTCTTTGTTACATTACTTTATTTTATTTTTTGTCAGCCAATTTCTATAAATATAAAGCAATTTATTTTCTCATATACAAAGGTAATGTTGCCAGTATAGATCTATTTGCTAGATCTTCATAATAATTTACTATCCAAGCATTGAAGTTTAAAATAGGTCCTTCACAAAATTTAAATTATCATTTTTTAAATTTGTTTGAAACGAAAAGAAGTCTGCTCTTCTCAAAAACAAACCCGTTATGAAACTCCAGCAAATTCAAATTCAAACCAACAATATTCAAGAAACCAAGACATTCTATAACGATATTCTTGGTCTTAAAATCCTTGAAAAAAAGTCTGACTCCCTCACTATTCAGGCGGGAAGTTCGATTTTAAAATTTATTGAAAACCCTGAATTTGATTCTATTTATCATTTTGCTTTTAATATTCCTGAAAATAAACAGGAAGAGGCCATTCAATGGTGTGCTGACAAAGTCGATTTGATAATCATTCAGGACAAACGCATCATTGCCAACTTTGAAACCTGGAATGCAAATGCCATTTATTTTTACGACAATAATGGCAATTTACTAGAGTTTATTGCCAGACATGATTTAGATAATTTTCAAATAAAGGAGTTCAGTCCTAAATCCATATTAAATATTAGCGAAATTGGTATTGTTGACGAAAATCCAATGGAATTAGGTGCAGAATTAATAGAAGAATATGGATTGGATTTTTTTGCTAAAAATTACAATAGCGAAAATTTTGCTGCGATTGGTGACGATGAAGGTTTGCTTATTATAGTAAAACCATATCGAAATTGGTATCCTACTCAAATTCCCTCAAAAAGCAATAAAACGGATCTTAGAATTGAAAATAAAGGCGCTGAAATTGAATTAAATTTTAATACAGCTTCTTAATTTAAAGATTTACTATTCTTTACTTTTACAGAAAACAGAAATTACATAAAAATGCCATTTGTCCGGATAAGTCTTCCGAAGAAACTTTCACTGGAAACAAAAAATAAGATTTCAGAATCAATTCATCATTCTTTAATAGAAGAATTTCATATTCCCAAGGATGATTATTTTCATGTTATTGAAGAATTAGAAAGTCATCAAATAAAATATCCCGAAAGTTATCTCGGAATTTCACATTCTGGATAAATCGTTTATGTTCAAATCATTGCCGGACAAGGCAGAACATTGGAACAGAAGAAGAAATTGTATCATCAAATTGCAACAAGAATTTCATCTTCTACAGAAATCTTGATCAATAATGTTATTATTGTTTTACTGGAAAATAATGGTTTAGAGAATTGGTCTTTTGGCAATGGCAAAATTCAGGAACCAAAACATTTGAAGAAGTAATATAAAAACACTAAAAGTCAAATTCAATAATTTGACTTTTAGTGTTTTTCCAGATAGCTATAGGTAATCTAAAGTTCTTCAATTATCGTAAATTCCCAAGCAGGCAATGAGATCTGAGCTGATGCCATTATATTTTCACCTGTCAATAAGTTTTTTCCTTTCGGATATGGATATGTAAAAACTTGATTATCTCCCGAATAATTAAAATAATAATGAATCATTTTTCCTTGTTGATTCACTCCTGATTTTACTATTATAGGAAATTTCAATTCCTGATCTTTACTCCAAAGTCCTGCATTTTTTACGGCACCTTCTAAAACTTTGTCGTTAATAGCACTGTTGGCACCAAATCCGATATAAGTCGCAATACCTTTTCCATAATTATTTTGAGTTACTGCTGCGTAAGTCCCCCATTGTGGATGATCGTACCATGCTAAAACTTTTGCGGTTGTAGGAACTAACAGCTCCATCCATTTATCAGCTTTATTTTGCTCTTTTCCTACATTAAAAGGATCGCCTTTTAGACTTACTTTGTCAGGAATCGTAAATTCGCTGTATGTTATACCGCAGGCTTCGCTTACGATCCCCGGCTGGCGTAGCGTTCTAACTTTGTTATGCTCATCTGAAAAACCACTTTTAAAGGTGTAAACAATATGTCCACCTTTTTTTACAAAATTATTCAAACGAACTAATAAACTATCCGGTGCTGCATATAAGGCCGGTACAACAATCAATTTATATTTTTCAATTTGAGTACTTGAAGGGTCAATAAAATCGACTCCCACATTCATTTTGTACAGTGCATCATACATTGGTCTCAGAATTCCGTTATAGCTACCCGGACCAAAAGAATTATAGGCCGTTAAAGCTTCATTGCTAAATAATATAGCGACATCATTTTTCTTTTTTAAATGAATTAAATGCGGACTCAGTTTCTTAAAATCAGCACCTATTGTTTTGGCTTCTTCATAAGTTGGATTTGGCTCAAAATCATGACTTAATAAACCTTTCCAGTAGGTTTCAGCCGAGTTATGAATGGAATGCCAATGCCAATAAGAAACCATATCAGCACCTGATGCCAGGTGACTGAAAGCTTGCAATCGCAATTGTTTTGGGTAAGGAACCCATTCAGCAAAGCCCTGAGCTTCAGTTTCAATTACGAAATAGTTTTGTCCGCCTTTCATGGAGCGCGCTACATCACCTCCGAATGATATTTCTAATCCGGTAAGTTTATCCTGCGAAGGATGATAAATGTCTACACCCGAAATATCTAAAACTTTTGACGCTGCAAAATGATCTACTTCTGGTTGAATTCCGTAACTATGACCCCACCAGTCAAAATCAAAATTTTGAGTTACAAACTGATTTGGTTTCTTATATTCTCTCACTATTTTTGACTGCCATCCTAAATATTCTGTCACAAGAGAACGTTGAAATTTTGCAAACTCAGCATTTAAGCTGGCATTAATACTACCGTTAACAGAAGGAAAATCATCCCAATTATTAATTCGGTTACTCCAATAGTCGAGTCCAAAAATCTTATTTAAATCATCTAAAGAAGGATATTTATTTTTCATATACCCCACAAACTGTGCCTGAACATTTGGCCCGCTTGTGCCATATGATTTCGTTTCGTTATCAATTTGATAGCCTGTAATGGCCGGATGCTCTTTTATGTGTTCCAGCATTTTGCGAATTGCTTTTTCTGCAGCACTTCTAAAATACTCATTGCTGATATCCATATTCTGGCGTGGTCCGTATTGGTTAGGGCCACGGTTTGTAATAGCCAAAACGTCCGGATGTTTTTTGACAAGCCATGTTGGAACAGCGTAAGTTGGCGTACCAATAATAACGCTGATACCCGCTTTATGCATCGCATTTAGAACACGGTCAATATGGCTGAAATCGAAGACTCCTTCCTGAGGTTCCATGGTACTCCAGGTCGATTCTGCAATTCGAACGACATTAATCCCGGTTTCTTTCATCATTTTAATATCCTTATCCAGTCGCTCATAAGGCATATATTCATCATAATATGCAACCCCGAACAAGAGCTTATCTTGCTTGATCTGTGAAAATGCTGCATCAATACTCAATATAAATGTAAAAACAACACTTACAAAAAAGGTTAAATTTTTTTTCATATATTTCTTTTTTTACGAATATAATGAAAAAAATATAAGCGATTTTTGTTTCTTTTAAAAAATTGCGCCAAATAGTGTCTGACTTTTTGGGGCCAGTATAATGCAAATTAAGCTGTACTATATAAACTTTTAAAACTTCATTTTCTGAATTCTAACCGCATTTAATATCGCCAACAGCGCCACTCCAACATCAGCAAAAACAGCTTCCCACATTGTAGCCAGTCCTCCCGCACCTAGAATCAATACAAGAGCTTTTACAACAAAAGCCAAAGTAATATTTTGCCAGACAATCTTTTTAGTTTGTTTCCCGATGTTGATTGCCATCGGAATTTTGCTTGGTTTATCATCTTGTATTACGATATCAGCCGTCTCAATTGTAGCGTCGCTTCCTAAACCTCCCATTGCAATTCCGACTGTACTTAGGGCGATTACAGGAGCATCATTTACGCCGTCACCTACAAAAGCTACAGTTTGATTTTTTGCTTTAATTTCATTGAGTTTATTGACTTTATCTTCCGGAAGTAAATCTCCAAAAGCATTTGTGATTTCAAGTTTGCGGGCTACAAATTGTACTACATTTGTTTTATCACCACTTAACATCGTTACTTTGACACCTAATGCTTTTAGTTTTATTACCGTTTCCTGAGCGTCTTCTTTGATTTCATCTGCGATGGTTAAATATCCGGCAAACTTCTTATCATACGCAATAGCGATTGTAGTGTAGACAACTGAATTGGGATCCAAATCATATTTAATACCGAATTTATCCATCAATTTGAAATTCCCAACATGAAGTTCTTTTCCGTTAATCTCCGCCTTTAAGCCGTGACCTGAAATTTCTTCAACGTTTTTTAATTCAATTGAAGAATCGATTTGACCAACATGATTGTGAATTGCCGTTGCCACCGGATGTGTACTTTGGCTTTCTAAAACATTTATTAATTTTAGAATTTCTTCTTTATCAAAACCATCCGAAATAATAACTTCCTGTACTTTAAAAACACCTTCGGTCATAGTGCCGGTTTTATCCATCACCACATTCTGGATTGTCGAAATACTATCTAAAAAATTACTTCCTTTAAAAAGAATTCCGTTTTTACTCGCCGCTCCAATTCCACCAAAATAACCTAGTGGAATACTGATAACTAACGCACACGGGCAAGAAATAACTAAGAAAACCAAAGCTCTGTACAACCATTGACTAAAAACATAATTATCCACAAAAAACATTGGCAGCAAACAAATTGCAATCGCCAGATATACTACAATTGGCGTATAGATTTTGGCAAATTTTCGAATAAACAATTCGGCCGGTGCTTTTTTAGTTGTCGCATTCTGAACCATTTCAAGGATTCTGGACAATTTACTGTCTTTATAATCAGTTGTAACTTTTACCTGCGCGATGGTATTTCCATTGATCATTCCGGCCAAAACGGTTTCTCCTTTTACCTTGGTAGCAGGTTTGCTTTCCCCAGTAAGTGCTGCGGTGTTAAACGAAGCGATATCAGACAATAATTCTCCGTCTAAGCCTAATTTTTCTCCTGCTTTAAGCTGAATTATGGCTCCAATTTTAACATCGGCCGCTTTGACTTTTGTCGTCACATTATTTTCTATAATATTGACTTCGTCCGGACGTTGATCTAATAAATTTTTAATATTCGATTTTGCTCTGTTTACAGCCATTCCCTGGAAGTTTTCTCCAATGGTATAAAATAGCATAACCGCAACACCTTCAGGATATTCTCCAATGGCAAAAGCGCCGATTGTGGCAATGCACATCAGGAAAAATTCTGAAAAGACATCCCCTTTCATAATACTTTCGTAAGCTTCTTTCAAAACCGGAAGTCCAACCGGCAAATAAGCGATGATATACCAGCCAACTCTAACATAACCGGAAAACCAACTTTGCGGAAAATAATTGTCAAACCCAATTCCGATTAGCAATAAAACAAACGAAATTATTGCAGGCAAAAACATTTGAAATATACCGCCATCAGCATTATGTTCGTGATCATGGTCGTGATCGTGACCGTCATTTTCAGTATGGTTGTGCTCTTCATGTGCTGAACAGCAACCGGACTGGTTCTTTTTCTTTTTTATTATTTTTTCTTCTATATGTTCCATAAAATCTCTTTTGTTTCAAGTTTCAGGTTTTCTTTGTTTCACGTTTAAAATACCTGAAAAATACTTTCTAAAGTTACATATTTTAAGACAATTGTTTTTATCTAGTAATTTTTATTTAATCTAGCAAAGACTCAAAATCGCAAAATTTTTTTCACGCAGATTTTAAAAAGATTTAAGCAGATATCCGCAGATTATTGTTTTAATATTTCAAAAAGTAAATCTGTTATAATCTGCTCTAATCTGCAGAATCTGCGTGAAAAAATATTTAATCCTTATATTTAAATTTTATATAAAAAACTTCGTGCCCTAGCGTCTTAGTGGCAAAAAATCAATGTTCGTGTTCCCCGCCACCTTTCATCGCAGAAAGCAAATAAAAAGCACCTTCTGTAACAATTTTGGTATTCGGTGCAATTTCATCTACGAATTTCACTTCTGTAAATCCTAAATCTGTGGTTCCGGGAATTACTTCAATTGCTTTAAAATGAATTTCTTTCTCGTGATTTTCTTCTTTACCGGTTTGTTTTTCCTGATGTTCCTCTTCTTCAACAAAAACAAAATATTTATCGGCATTTCGAACCACAGCATCTTTTGGCAAGGCAGGAACAGTCGCGTTTGTGATGTTAATATTCGCAGAAACATACATTCCGGGAATCAGTCCTTTGGCATCAGCCGATTCGATTTTGGCGTGAACCGCAACCGTTTTGCTTTCATTTGAAAACGATTTATTGATTCCGAATATCTTTCCTTTAATTGATTTATTAGACTGATTCGTCAATACAAAATCAATTACCTGACCGACAGATATCGATCCTAAATCTTTCTCATAAACGTTCAGATCCAAATGCATTTGGCTGTTATCAACCACTTCAAACAACGAAACTCCCGTTTGGGCATAAGCACCTTTTGCGATGCTTATTTTACCGACGTAACCGTTTATTGGTGCCACAATTGGCACTAGTGAAGTGCTTCCTTTTGTGCTCACATGCAACGCTTCTAATTTATTCTTCGCCGCTTGCGCTCTTGCTCTTTCTGCGGCTAATTTTGCTTTTACTTCCTGAAACGTTTTCCTCGGATTTACATTTTCATCACTCAACGTTTTCTGACGATTGTATTCCAATTGTAAATATTCGATGTTGGCTGTAGCTGAATGATACTCTTCCTGCATTTCAATTACTTCCAAATTTTGAATGGTAGCCAAAACTTTTCCCCTATTGACAAAAGTACCTTCCAAAACAAAAATATCTTTTACGGTACCACCAATTAAAGTCGAAACTTCAGCAGAATTTTGAGGCGGAACAGTTGTATATCCGTTTGCTTTAATGACTTTATTGAGGTTTCTATTTTCAATAAAACCGGTTTCAATGCCAATAGTTTTATATTGAGAAGCGGTTAAAGCAACCTCTGTCTGTGATTTTTCTTCTTCATGTGTTTCTTCCTCTTTCTTTTGATTACAGCTGACCGTAACCGCAAAGAAAGCAAAGAAAAAAATACGCAAAACACGTAAGGAAATTACACTTTGTGACCTTTGCGTAAACTCCCTAGCGTTCATTGCGGTTAAATTACTTAGTATATTTTTCATTTTTTAATAATTTTTGATGATTGGAAATTGAAGTTCGATGGCACTTTGATTATAAGTATGAGTCGCCTCGGCATATTGTTTTTTAATATCAATCGCCTGATTTAAAAAACTGATGTACGACCAATAACTCATATCGCCATTCGCATAACTTTTTTGAGCCGTGCTGATAATCTGATCTGCATATTGCAATCCTTCATTCTGATAATAATCGAGTGCTTTTTGTTGTTTTGCAAAGTTGTTTTGCAATTCCTGCTGTTGCAGATTCAATGTTAATTTGCTTTTATCCAAAGCCAATTGCGACTGCGAAATACTAATCTCAGAAGCTTTGGCTTTCGCCGAATTTACTTCGCCAAACAACGGAATCTGCAAGCCTGCCGTAAAGCCCTGAAATAACCAATCAGTGTTGATACTTTGGGCAAAATAGCCTAATCCTAATTTAGGCGTTCGCATTGCTTTGTAAGTGTTCGTTTCCTTTTGATAAACCGAAATTTGCTGTTGGTAATAATCAGTCAATAAACCCTCTGCGTTCGACTTTCCTTCCTTCGTTACCACGGAGT
The DNA here is from genome assembly GCF_041946075.1 of Flavobacterium sp. LAR06. Taxonomy (NCBI): domain Bacteria; kingdom Pseudomonadati; phylum Bacteroidota; class Flavobacteriia; order Flavobacteriales; family Flavobacteriaceae; genus Flavobacterium; species Flavobacterium sp. LAR06. The sequence continues at coordinate 139,056 of NZ_JAUTYT010000008.1, forward strand.
ATTTTAAAGCCGTTTTTTCGTCCGGAATGATATTTTCATCTGTCTGAACAAAAAACTGCAATTGCTTCTGGTAAATCGCCAAATCGTATTGTAATTGCGCTTTCTGCGTCTCGATTTCTTTTACCTTCGCTTTCGCGCTGATGACTTCAATGTTCCCGCTTTCTCCGGTTTGAAAACGGAGTTCGGCATTCTTTAGGAATTTGGTGTAAATATCATTTAATTCCGAATTTAGTCTCTGAATCGAAACGCCGTACAAATATTGATAATAAGCCAGTGTTACCGCTTTTTCAATTTCATAAGAAGATAATGCTTTTCGTTTTTCGGCCAGTTTTACCAATTCTTCCTGCAATTGCCGATTCGCTTTTGTAATATTCCCAATTGGAAAATATTGCTGTACAGACACATTATGGTCAAAATCGACACTATTGAATTGTCCTCCCTGATATTGTACCTGAAGCGGATCTGCCTGAAATGCGGTCTTTTTCAGCACGGTTTGCTTTTCTATTTCTTTATCGGCAATTTTTAAGTCGATGTTGTTTGATTTGGCCAGTTCTATTGCTTTTTCTAAGCTGATTGCTTGTTGGGCTTGTGCAAACGTACCGACTAATAGGAACGTTCCTAACCGCAAAGTGCGCAAGGTTTTTTTCGCGAAGTTCGCGAAGAGGTTTGGGCTGAATATATATGTTGAGTTTTTCATTTTCTTTAATTTTTACTTAGCGTTCATTGCGTAAATCTTTGCGCTCTTTGCGGTTAAGCCCTCGCTCCAATAATAAATACAGAATTGGCAAAACGATTAACGTCAATAATGTCGCTGATACTAATCCTCCAATAACCACCGTTGCCAAAGGTTTTTGTACTTCTGCCCCGCCGCTTGTTGATAACGCCATTGGCAAAAATCCTAAAGAAGCCACGGCTGCGGTCATCAAAACAGGACGCAATCTGGTTTTGGTTCCGATTAAAACTCTTTGCAATGGATCAAATATTCCTTCTGCTTTTAATTGATTGAAATACGAAATCAGAACGATTCCATTTAAAACAGCGATTCCGAAAAGAGCAATAAAACCAATTCCGGCTGAAATACTAAACGGCATTCCACGCATCCAAAGCGCGAAAACACCACCAATGGCAGACAACGGAATTGCGGTAAAAATTAATCCGGCTTGTTTAAAACTATTGAATGTCAGATACAGCAAAATCAATATCAATCCCAAAGCAATTGGCAATGCGACCATTAATCGATTTGTAGCTTCGACCAAATTCTCAAATTGACCGCCGTAGGTTACATAATATCCCGAAGGAAGATTGTAATCCCGAACTAATCGCTCCTGAATTTCCTCCACAACGCTTTTAATATCACGTCCGCGGACGTTTAGTCCAACGGTGATTCTTCGTTTTCCATCTTCTCGCGTTACCTGAACAGGGCCCTGCTCGTAATCGACAGAGGCAACTTGAGATAGTGGAACCTGCTGTCCGTTAGGAAGCGGAATAAACAAATTACTCACATCGTTAATATCTGCGCGATTATCCTGATTCATGCGTACAACCACATCAAATCTTTTGCTTTCTTCGTAAATTTTTCCGGCACTTTCTCCTGCAAATGACGAACGAATAATTTGGTTGATGTCTGAAATATTCAATCCGTATAAAGCGATTTTATTGTAATCGTATTTGATTGTAATTTGCGGTAAACCCGTTACTTTATCGGCTTTTAAGTCCCCTATTCCTTCAATATCTTTAATTTTTGCGATTAGCTCTTTTGCTTTTGCATCCAAAATCTCTAAATCATCACCAAAAATCTTGATCGCAATATCGCTTCGGCTTCCCGTCATTAATTCGTTAAAACGCATCTGGATAGGCTGTGAAATTTCAATATTAGAGCCCGGAATCACTTCCATTTCTTCTTTCATGGCATTAGCCAGATCTTCCCAATTATCGTACTTGCCTTTCCATTCTTTTTTGTCTTTCAAAACAATAATTAAATCGCCACTTTCAATTGGCATCGGATCGGTCGGAATTTCTCCGCTTCCTATTTTGGAAACTATCGTTTTGATTTCCGGAAACTTATCCTTGAGAATCTTCTCTAATTTTGTCGTTGTTTCTACCATCTGCGTAAGCGAACTTCCGGTCATAATAGATACGTTTATAGCTAAATCGCCTTCTTCAATTGTCGGAATAAATTCTCCTCCCATACTGTTAAAAACTAGCAATGCTGCGACAAATAATGCCAGTGAAATTCCGAGAACTATCTTCTTAAACTCTAAGGCTTTCTCTAAAAATGGTCTGTATAAATTCTCCAGCCAAACCATCATCCGATCACTGAAATTAGCTTTGTGTTCTGTATTTTTGGATAAGAATAAGGCACTCATCATTGGCACGTAGGTCAATGAAAGGACAAAAGCACCAATTACGGCAAACCCAACGGTCATTGCCATTGGTTTAAACATTTTACCTTCGGTACCGATTAAAGCAAGAATAGGTAAGTAAACAATCAGAATAATGATTTCACCAAAAGCAGCGCTATTTCGAATTTTTGAAGCTGAATTATAGACTTCAACATCCATTTCGTCTTGCGTTAAATATTTTTTCCGTTTGAGTTTTTGCAAATGATGCATCGTTGCTTCTACAATAATAACGGCTCCATCGACTATAATTCCGAAGTCAATTGCCCCCAGACTCATTAAATTTCCGCTTACGCCAAAGGCATTCATCAAAATCACGGCAAAAAGCATGGCTAATGGTATAACAGAAGCGACAATCAATCCGGCACGTAAATTCCCCAGAAATAAAATCAGCACAAAAATAACGATTAAGGCACCTTCCAAAAGATTTTTTGTTACCGTCCCGATAGCATTGTCGACTAATTTTCCTCTGTCAATAAAAGCCTCTGCAACCACTCCTTCCGGCAGACTTTTGTTAATCTGAATCATTCTTTCATGAATTCGGTTGACTACGGCACTGGAATTTTCGCCTTTTAACATCAAAACTAAACCCGAAACTATTTCTCCTTTTCCATCTTTGGTTGAAGCACCGTAACGCAATGCAATTCCTTCGCGGACTTCGGCCACATCACGCACCAAAACGGGTGAACCATTGCGGTTTTTTACCACAACATTTCCCAAATCTTTTACACCTTTTGCCATTCCGACACCGCGTATAAAATAGGCATATTGATCTTTTTCAATGTACGCGCCTCCTGTATTTTGATTGTTTTTTTCTAAAGCATCAAAAATTTCGGTAATCGTAACTCCAAGACTATTTAATGTATTTGGGTTTACCGCAATTTCGTATTGTTTCAGTTTTCCGCCCCAGGTGCTTATTTCGGCTACGCCTTTAATTCCCTGTAACTGCGGAATTATAATCCAATCCTGAATCGTCCTTAATTGTATTGCATCGTATTTGTTTTCATACCCTTTTTTGGCATAAACATCATATTGGTAAATTTCTCCCAAACCAGTTGTAATTGGAGCTAATTCAGGTGAACCGGCATAAGCAGGAATGTTTTCTTCGGCTTGTTTTAAGCGTTGAAATATTTGTTCACGCGCCCAATAAATATCGACATCATCTTCAAAAACGACGGTTACAACTGATAATCCAAAGCGGGAAATACTGCGGAGTTCGATAACATCCGGAACTGTTTTTACAGCCTGTTCCAGCGGATACGTAATTAATTGCTCCACTTCCTGACTGGCCAAAGTGGGTGCTGTTGTAATGATTTGTACCTGATTGTTGGTAACATCTGGCAAGGCATCCAACGGCAAATTTTTAAGCGAATAACTTCCCCAGGCAATTAATACAAGGGTAAATAGCAGTATAAAGAACTTATTCTTTATACTAAAATGTATAATTTTATCTAACATTTGAATATATAATGACGTGAGAAATTAGACAAAGTTTGTCTATTCATTTTGTGGAAAATCCACAACTCTCTAACCCGACCTGGCCGGGCATCATTATGCTATTTGAGGAGGCTGCCAAATGCTTCCATAGAAATTGGAGGCAAAAACAGAATTATAATTGGGTAAAGCTTTTGAAATAATAGTAAAAGCTACAGGAAACTCAAAACTTTCCGAAAGCTGATAACTTAAAATCTGAGCTCCGCAGCAATTGCAAGCGCAAAATGGAGAACACAAGTCATTGTCTTTATCATGAGAATGATTAGCTTCAGATGAAAACTGAGCTGTTTTATGCATAGCACTATTCACTTCCATATCTGCACAAGGCATATTTGAAAGTGCCATCAAATAAATTGATAATAATATTGCCATCCATTTCATAATGGTAAAAATACTATTTATTTTTTATATTAAAATCTAAATAATTGAAATTGATATCTTTCTTGACCTTTTTTTTAAAATCAATACAGGTAAAAAATTTTTGTTTAAAAATTTTACTTTCTTAAAAAAGATTGCAAATGGTAAGAAAATTTATTTAACTTTAACAATAATTAACATATTGACCCAAATCAAATTTTTAAAAAACAAAAGCCTATTCAATTATAAAACAGACTATAAGCATACATTTTTCCAAAGAATACATTAGTTACCCATTTATTTTTCGCAATTCTATTAATTAACATTTAATACTTAAAATCGATGAAATGTAATACACTAATATCAGCCTCTTTATTATTCTTTAGCATGCAAATTTTTGGTCAGGTTTATACTGACAAAATAGTTGGTAAAAAAAATGAACAACTCAAAGACAGTCTAAAAACTGAAAAATACCCCTATGCTTTACCAATATGGGGAGAAAAAGTTGCTCAAAAAGGGTATAAATTGCCGTATTCTGCGGGAGTTTCTGTAAATTATTTCTGGCAGGAATCTGAAATTGTAATTAGTAATCTGGAAATTGGTTTTAATCATGGTCCCCAATATAATTTAGATGAAATCATACGCTTTGATAAATCTACGGTAGAAGCCGGTGCCTTAACCATCAGACCTGATATTTGGCTGCTTCCTTTCTTAAACATTTATGGGATTTTTGGAAAAGCCAAAACAGCCACTAAAATTAATGCTGGAGTTTATGTTCCAGATGCAGACAATAATTGGTCGGAAATTGCCAATTTTAGTACCAAAGCTAATTTTGATGCGACGACCTTTGGTTTGGGTATGACTCCAACCATCGGTATTGGCGGAGGCTGGCTAGCTCTTGATATGAATATGGCCTGGACCGATATTAGTTCACTTGATAAACCTGCTTTCTCTTATATTTTTGGTCCACGATTGGGAAAAACCTTTCAATTACGTAAACCCGACACCAATGTTGCCGTTTGGGTTGGTGCTTTTAGAGTCCATATAAATGGTGATACTAATGGGGATTTACCTCTGTCTGATTTTATAGATTTATCTACTGCCCAGGTAAAAGTTGATAACGGTCTTGCAAAAGTTTCTGAAAATCAAACAAAAGTAGACAACTGGTGGGATGGCCTAACGCCGGCTGAGCAAAAAAATCCCGTGAATGTTGCCAAACATAATACTGCAAATCGTGCTCTTGAAAGAGCCGGAACATTTTTAAGCACATTAGACGGAGCTTTGAGTACTGCTTCAGATTCATCTGTTCAATATTCGCTGCAAAAAAGACCTAAAGACATGTGGAATTTTATTATAGGATCTCAGTACCAATTCAGTAAACACGTAATGTTTCGCGCTGAAGTTGGTTTCTTAGGCAGTCGTACGCAAGCATTAGGTAGTCTTCAGTATCGTTTTGGACTTTAATCCATTAATCGTATGAAAAAAGGTTTATTATTACTTATCGCTTTCTTTTGTATAACATCAGCACAATCACAAGTTTTAATTTCCTTGCTTTTTGGAGATAAATTAAACTCTCCTTTTTTAGAATTTGGTTTGGATGGCGGTGTCAATTTTTCTACGATTTCAAATATGGAAACCTCTGGCACTGAAGTGGGTTTTAATCTTGGGTTTTATTTTGATATAAGATCTAAAAAAAATCCTGCCTGGATGATCAATACCGGTGTAATCGTAAAGTCTCCCATGGGAGCACACGGTATGCCGGTGTATTCTTTAGGTGATGTCAATTTAGATAATACTTTTGCTGGAGGAAAAGTGGATCGTGAAATACGTTATTTTAATGTTCCGATTTTAATTAAATATCAGTTCAAAAATAATATTTATCTAAAAACGGGGCCACAGCTTGGATTACTGGCCAAAGCTTTTGATAAATTTCATAAAGATTATAATGGTGATGATGTGGAATACAAACACAACATTAGAGACCAGATACATGTTATCGATGCCGGAATTGCACTTGGTGCCGGTTATCATATGAATATCGGAAACGGGTTAAATATGACGGTTCAATATTATTACGGATTGGTTCCTGTAATGAAAGGAGATGGGCCAATACAATACAACAGATCTTTATATGTAACAGCAGGTTTGCCAATAGGCCGTGGAAAAGCAGCCAGAAAAAAAGCAGAAAAAGAAGCCGAATTAAACCGTGTTATTCTGCCTGAAGAAGAAGCACCAAAACCTGGAAATTAATTCGTCGCACTGTTGATAGAAACAATCAATTTTAAGATTTCATGATTGTGCAAAACAAAATGAGGTTCTGTATACAAAATAGCATTGTTAGGCATAAAAGGCATTTCGGCAGCCAACGGATTTTGAACTACAAGAGTTCCTCCATGAGCCTGAATAGCCTGCAATCCATACGTGCCATCAGTATTGGATCCCGATAATAAAATTCCCACTAAAGATTCTCCATAAATTTCTGCAGCAGATTCAAAAGAAACATCAATACTTGGTCTGCTAAAATTTACTTTCTCAGAAGTGTCTAACGCTAATAAGTCATTTTTTTCAAATAATAAATGATAATTTGAAGGTGCCATGTAAACAAAACCCGGAACCAATGGCGTTTTATCTTCAACAGTTTTTAACGGTACATTAGATTTTAAACTAATTAAATCTTCCAGTGTCTGGTCGTCAGTACTTTTTCGATGCAAGACGATAACCATTGCAAAACCATTTATTTTGGGTATTTCAGGCAAGATTTGCATTAAAGCATTTAAGCTTCCTGCAGATCCACCAATTATTACCACTTTACAGCCTGTTATTACTTCACTTTTCTCCATATTTTTTCTTTTTCAAACTGTTTGTATTTCGTTGAAGAAATCGAGTACTTTATGGTTTCTTTTGTTCCTAAAGCCAGGAATCCCAAAACAGCCAGACTTTCATCAAATAAATTAATAACTCTTTTTTGCAGATCGTTATCAAAATAAATTAAAACATTGCGGCATAAAATCATGTCAAATTCATTAAATGAAGTATCCGATACCAAATTATGCTGTGAGTAAACCATCTTTTCAGCGAGTTCTTCATTAAATTTTGCAATACCGTAATTGGCAGTATAATAACTCGAAAAATCTTCCAATCCACCAGCATCACGATAGTTTTCTGAATATTCTTTCATCATTCTTAACGGAAAAATTCCTTTTTTGGCTGTTTCCAAAACCGACGCATTAATGTCCGTAGCATAAATAAGCGATTTATGGAGTAAACCGGCTTCTTTAAGCATAATGGCCATGGAATAGACTTCTTCGCCTGTAGAGCAGCCTGCGTGCCATAATCTAATGAAAGGTTTGGTTCCGAGTAATGGTAAAATTTCTTTTCGTAAAACGTTATAAAAAGTGGGATCGCGAAACATCTCGGTTACATTTACCGTGATTTCGTCTACCATTCTTTTGTAATATTCAGGGTCATATCGAACTCTGGAAAGAAATTCATGAAAATGGGTAAATCCATCTAAATGAAAAAGTCTGTTCACGCGTCTTTTCAACGAAGCTCTCGAATAACTTCCAAAATCAAAACCATAATATTCGTAAACATCATTAATAAGCGTTTCTAACTCGATATCTTCAATCATAATTCAATTCATATTTCCTTCAGCACCTGAAGTAATTTATCTACATCAACTGGTTTTGAAACGTAGGCATCTGCCCCAGCCTCCAAACATTTTTCTTTATCACCTGTCATAGCTTGTGCTGTAACGGCAACCACAAAAGTCAATTTTCGTGACGGAATCGCTTTTATTAGCGGAATTGCCTCATAGCCATCCATTTCCGGCATCATCATATCGATTAAAACGGCATCAATGTGCTCGTCTGATTCTAATAATTTTAAAGCTTCTTCTGCACTTAAACAAGACAAACAATCGAATGATTTGGCGCGTAAAGTATTTTCTAAAGCAAAAATATTTCTAGAATCATCATCAATAATTAAGAGTCTTTTTTTATTCATATTCTCCTGCTTTTAGTTTTTGTTTTTTTTGCCACGAATTACACGAATTGGTACAAATTTTAAAAAATAAATTAAATATTAATTAGTGAAAACTCGTGTAATTCGTGGCAACTTTCTTTTTTATATTTTGTCGTACAACCACACTCGCAATAACGAAAGCAGCTGATCAATATCGACTGGTTTTGTTATATAATCTGAAGCTCCGGCTTTAATGCATTTTTCCCTGTCACCTGTCATGGCTTTTGCGGTTACGGCAATAAGGGGTAAATTCAGGAATTTTGGCATGCTGCGTATCTTTTCGGCCGTTTCGTAACCGTCCATATTTGGCATCATCATATCTAACAAAACGATGTCTGTATCCGTCTGTTCTCCCAGAATTTTGATCGCTTCTTTTCCATCAAAAGCAGTAATCACATTCATTTTAAAAACTTCTAATGCTTTTGTCAATGAATAAATATTGCGTACATCATCATCTACAATTAACACCTTTTTCTCAAACAGGATATTGTTAAGTAAATTTAGCTTTTTATGACTGTCTTTTTTGTCTTTTGGATCTTTTTTGTCTTCAACTAAATGAAGGAAAAGAGAAACTTCATCGAGCATTCGTTGGTACGAATGTGCTGTTTTTACAATAATCGAATCGGCATATTTCTTAATCTTGACTTCTTCTTTAATAGACAAACTTTTTCCTGTAAAGACAATTACAGGTAAGTTTTCTAAGCCTGGATTTTTCTTTACACCCTCTAAAATTTCATACGCTTGTTTGTCCGGAATTCCCATGTCCAGAATAACACAGTCAATCTCTTTTTGATTCAACGCTTCTAATCCTTCTGAAACTTCGCTTTTTATTTCTGAATTGATATTATACGTTTCTAAGAAAAAGGACAATGCTTTAGCATGCTTTGGATTGTCTTCAATAATAAGTACTTTTTGCGCTTCCTTATTAATGATACTTTCTATTCGAAGAAAAACTTCCGGGATTTTATCAAATGCCACCGGTTTATCTAAGAAATCTACCGCTCCTTTTAGCAAACTTTCTTGTTTCAATTTATGAGAAGACATAATGTGCACCGGAATATGTTTGGTTTGGGAATTGTTTTTTAATTCCTCTAAAACTTCCCAGCCGCTTTTTATCGGAAGTTCAATATCCAATAAAACGCCAACAGGTTTGTAAAGCAAAGCAAAATTTAAAGCATAATCTCCCCTAACCGAAACAACGCCTTTATAGCCTTTTTTTTGGGTGAAATTTAAAAGCGATTTGGCAAAATTAATATCATCTTCAACAATTAAAATCACCTTATCTCCTTCTAAAATGGAAGTTCTGTCGTCTTCAATTTCATCCGGAATTACAGCGCTTAAATACTTGTTTTTAGGTTTTTCCTCTATTTCCTCTTCCGTCGGTACAATTTCTAAAGGTGGTGCTTTTTCCACTTCAACCTTTTTGATACTAGATCCAAAAACAGGAACACATAAAGTAAATGTACTTCCTTCATTTTCTTTACTATGCAAAATAATTTCTCCTCTTAGTAATTTGGCTAGTTCACGACTGATTGATAATCCTAAACCAGTTCCGCCGTATTTACGTTTTGTTGAACCATCTGCTTGTTGAAACGCCTCGAAAATCAAAGGCTGTTTACCTAATGGAATTCCGATTCCGGTATCTTTTACGATAAAGCAAATAATTTTATCATCATCTGTATTTACCTTAATTTCTAAACTTACAGATCCTTTATCTGTAAATTTAATTGCATTCGAGATTAGGTTTTTAAGAATCTGTTCCAAACGCATTTTATCTGTTTTGATGACAATTGGCGCTTCTTTGGCAATAATTTCAAACTTAATATTTTTCTCTTTTGCTACATGGCTAAACAGATTCCATAAATTATCTGTAATTTCTTTGGTCGAAACATCTAAAAATTCAAGATCCATTTTTCCGGCTTCAATTTTAGATAAATCCAGAATTTCATCAATTAATCCTAACAAACTATTTCCTGAACTCTGAATCACTTTTGCAAATTCAATTTCTTCAGGAACCATGCTTTTGTTGTTATTTTCAGATAACAATCGGCTTAAGAGTAAAATTGAATTCAGAGGTGTTCTTAATTCGTGAGACATATTAGCAAGAAACTCTGATTTGTAGCGAGTTGTCAATTCTAATGCTTCTGATTTCTTCTGAATTTCATTGTTTTTTTCTTCTAATAAAACACTTCTTTCAGATAATTCTTCATTGGTTTGTTCCAGTTCTTCCTGTTGTACACGCAATTCTTCCTCAGATGCCTGAAGTTTCTCCGTTTGTGCTTCAAGCTCCGCATTTATTGCTTCAAGCTCTGTGTGTTGTGCTTGTAATTCTTCTGATTGAGATTTGGTTTCTTCCAATAACTCTATCACTCTTCTTCTATTTTGAGTTGACTTAATGGCAATTCCGATGTTGTTAGCAATTGCCTTTAAAAACTCTATTTGAAGATCAGAAAATCCATAAATACTCGCTAATTCAATAGCTCCTTCAATTCTGGTATCCAACATAGGAAACGCTACAACATGTGTCGGTTTTATTTGGCCTAAAGCATAATTAATCTGAATATCATCTGGTGACAGCACTTTCAATTCAAGCAATTGTTTCGAAATAACTGCTTGTCCAATCAAACCTTCTCCTTTTTGTATACGTTCACGATTTTTACCCGGAATATAGCTGTATCCACCTGAAAAATGAAGTTCATCTCCTTCTAATACATACAAAACTCCCGCACTACTGTTGGTATAATTACATAAAAACTCAATAACATCTTTTGATAATTTTTGAAGCGTTTTATCACCAAGCATGACATTATTAAGGCTTGCAACACCAGTTTGCATCCATTCTTTTTGTGATAATAACTCAAAAGAAGATTTCAAGGAAACTCCCATATTATTTAATGATTCACCGACATTGCCTAGTGCATCAGATTGAGTATCAGTAACCCGAATATCATAATTCCCGCTTGAAATATTACTGGCAATCATACTAATGGCCTGAATTCTTTCAGCCGTTTCCTGATCTTTTTTCTCTAATTCATTCTGAAGAACTAAACGCTCATTATAATCTTTTAAAATTCGGAACAAAAAGACAATTGAAATCACAAAAGCAATAATAAAGGCCACAACTATTAGAACTAAACTATAAGTTCCATAACGTTCTGAATTTTCACCACGTTCTTTTAGCAGCGTCTGTTCAATATTTTCAATACTTTTAATTTTTGCTCTTAGGTCATTCATCATTATGCGACCTTCATTTAGATCAAACACAACGGCATCTTTTCCAAGACGTTTCTTTACAATTTGATTGTTCAGATATTTAAAAAAATTAGATCTTAATTCTTTTAATTCCTGCAATTGTTTTTGCTGTAATGCATTGTCCAGAGTTAGTTCCTGTACTTTTTCAAAATAATTATTAGATCTCGTCTCAGAATCACGGTATCTTTCAATAAACTGTTCATCTCCGGTAATGAGATAACCTCGCATACTGGTTTGCGCTTCGGTTATAATGGCTGATCCTTCATTTAAATTGTAAATAACTTCCTGAGTATGATTTACCCAATAATTACTATCCAATAAACTCTTTATACTAAAATAAGAGGCTGTAGAGGAGATCATTAATACCAGTAATGAAACTAATGAACTGATTAATAAATTACGTTTAAAGTTGTTCTTCATGTTTTAAATTATAATTATTCGTATTTTAAAGGAAGGATGATTATAAAGCTGGCGCCCTCTCCTATCTGACTTTTTGCTGTGATTAACCCGTTGTGTTTTTCGATGATTTTTTTGGCAATTGCCAATCCAATTCCGGTTCCTTCGTATTTCTGTCGATCATTTAAACTCTGAAAAATAATGAAGATACGATCCAGATAAATTTCATCGAACCCAATTCCGTTGTCCTTTACTACGATTCTGCAAAACTTTCCATCTGGAGCAACTGGGCTTTCAAAAGATTTTTCGGTAATGATTTCAGATGTAACTTCAATTACGGGATGATCTGTATTTCCTGAGAATTTAAGCGCGTTTCCAATTAAATTCTGGAAAACTTGACGTAGCTGACTCGGAATACTATCTATTGTTGGAAGTTCGCTCGTTTTGATTGTAGCGTTTTTTCGCTCAATCATATAGTCAAAATCCGAAATCACTTCCTGAAGCACCACATTTAAATCGGTAGTTTCAGGTTTTACCTGCGATGATAATCTTGAATACGCCAGCAAATCGGTAATTAAAGTCTGCATTCTTTCAGCCGATTTTATCGTACGATCAACATAATCAATTGCTTTTTCATCAGTACTTAAATAAAGTTCTTTGATGATTTTGATGAAGATTTGAATTTTTCGGATAGGCTCATTCAAATCATGAGAAACAACCCAGGAAAATTGCTGAAGCTCGTGGTTTCTTAGTTCCAGTTCTTCATTTTTTAAAACCAGTTCTCTGGTTCTTTCTGCAATTTTAATTTCAAGATTATCCTGAGCTTCTTTTCTGATTTTTATTTCTTTTGAAAGAAGGTCTTTCATTCCTTTCAATTCGTTCTGCTGCTCATAAATTTTTAGGAATGTTTTTACTTTCAGAATAAGCAAATCAGAATCTACAGGTTTGGTAATGTATTCTACAGCACCGGTTTCGTAGCCTTTGAAAATGTATTTTTTTTCGATATTTAATGCCGAAAGAAAAATAACGGGAATGTCTTTGGTACGCTTATTTCCAGAAAGAATTTTGACTACCTCGAAACCATCAAGTCCGGGCATCTGAACATCCATGATGATAAGACAATAGTTTGTCTTTAGGATTTTCTTCAGGGCTTCTTCTCCAGATTCAGCAGTGTCAACATCGATATCGTGCAATTCTAATGTCTTTTTTAAGGCAATTATATTTGCTCTTATATCATCTACAATTAATACCATGCTGTTGGGCTAAAGCGTTATGAATTAAAATTGTTAAGTTAAAATTCGATTCAGATAAAATATTTGTTTTTTGAAATACTAAAACGGTGATTAGCTCGTTGTAGCGAAACTCCCAAATTTATAAAAAAAAACATCCCAAGGGTTTTATTGAAGCCGCCAATATATTACATAATTCCCATGTGAGGTTTGTAAAATATCCATATCTAGTCTTGAAAACAATTTTTATTGAGACAATTTTAAATTCAATTCAGTCAACGTTTTACTTGATCAATTTCTATTTTAGAGTCATAATTATGGAGTAAAATTACTAGTTATGAAAAAAACAAAAACATTTCCGGAGCAAAAGCAAAATCTTCCAGGAAACGAACATTTGATGCATCCGGAACCAGAAATTATTAGAGAAAACTACGTTGGAAGCGGAAAATTATTAGGGAAAGTTGCTTTTATAACCGGCGGGGATAGCGGTATTGGCCGAAGTGTTGCCGTTCATTTTGCCAGAGAAGGTGCCAATATTGCGATTGTGTATCTTAAAGAAGATAAAGATGCACAGCAAACAAAAGCGCTAATCGAAAAAGAAGGACAAGAATGTTTGCTAATCAGTGGAGATTTGAAGGATGAGAAGTTTTGCATAAGTGCTGTAAAAAAATGCCAAACGCATTTCAAAAAAATCAATATTGTGGTGAATAATGCGGCAACACAATTCCCCCAAAACGAATTGGAAAAAATCACAGCTTCGCAACTTCACAAAACTTTTGAAACTAATATTTACCCGTACTTCTATATCACAAAAGCGGCGTTGCCTTTTTTGAAAGAAGGCGACACCATTGTGAATACCAGTTCAGTTACAGCCTACCGCGGCAGCGAACATTTAGCCGATTACGCCAGTACAAAAGGTGCAATTGTAAGTTTTACAAGATCGTTATCAACAATGCTGGCGAAAAAGAAAATACGTGTAAACGGTGTTGCACCCGGGCCAATCTGGACACCATTAATTGTAGCCAGTTTTGATAAGCTAGCCGATTTCGGAAAAGATAATCCAATGGAAAGAGCCGGACAACCATCAGAAGTCGCACCTGCGTATGTGTTTCTGGCCTCCGAAGACAGCAGTTATATTACCGGGCAATTTATACACATTAACGGTGGTGAATTGATTGGAAGTTAAAAGTTTTGTTTCAAGTTTCAAGTTTCAGGTTTCAGGTTGCCTTAATTTGAACTTATACTAAAAACTTAGAACCCTAGTACCTGAGAACCTTAGCAACTTAAAAAAAAATGAACTACATAGACATTATTGGACTATTTGCCGGAACTTGTGTTACAATATCGGTAATTCCTCAGATTCTGAAGGTTTGGAAAACCAAGAAAGTTAAGGGGATTTCGCTCAAAACTTTTGGTATTTTAACTTTCGGAATTATGGTATGGATTGTCTATGGTATTCTTAAAAATGATTTACCGATTATTATCACAAACAGTGTTTCGTTGTGTTTAAATCTCGTTATGGTTTATTTTATTATTTATTATGAGAAAGAATCTTAAAAAGATGCTAAGATTCTAAGTTACTAAGGTTTTTACATCAACATAAACCCAGGATCTTAGAATCTTTAAATAAAAAAACAGCTCGGTAAAAGCTGTTTTTTTCGTAAGATCGAATGTATCGACAATATGTAATGCTTATCAGCTAGCTAATTTTTGGTTGTATGGCTTAAATGACAAATGGTATTTCTCTTTGAAAATACGTGGCAGATAGTTTCGACTTGCTAATCCTGCAGCATGCAATACTTCTGCGATATTGATATTCGAAATTCTTTTGATTTCATTAATTTGTCTGGATGCCAAATTCATTATAGGTTCAAAAGTATTCATATAATTATAACTATGTTGGGCTATCTCCATCTCTAAAATACTGTTTAACAGACTTTTTTGAAGCAAAGTTTTAACCAATCCTTTTTGAGGTATTGTATTTAGCTCCTGCAGTTTTTCAGCGATCTTATGGTTTTTGTTTCCTATATATAAATATTGTCCTGAATCTGTAGTGAATCTCTTTTTAAGTTGAGAAACCATTTCAATATTTTCTTCTTTAGCAGAAGCTATTGTTGGCATTCCAACCAATGAAAACTGAATTGGTTTATGGCTCTCAAAAAACAATACACTATTGATAACTGATGTATTATTTAAAACAGCTGTCTGATTCATTTTCACTTTACTTTGCACTCCATTGGCACCAAAACTATGTCTTAGGGTTCCTTTTTCGCAATAAGCAAAAAACACAGGCGCTGTTTGAAACGATTCTATACTTAAAGTGACATCGTGATTAAAAACAAGATCAAAATTTACATATGACATTTCTTTTTCAAAGCGAACAGCCTTGATAGTGCCTCTCGCCCATTTTGATTTTATTTTTAATGTGTATTCGTTATTGTTTATAACTAATTCACCATCAAAACTATCTTTAAGATCATTAAAAATAGTATTGAATCCTCCAGTATTTAAGTATAGTTTTTTCATCTTGGTTTGAATAAAGTGGTTAGTACATATTTACGTACAAAACTTATTTATGGTTTTACTTTGTTATTTTGATATTTCAAAGTTCGTACATATTGCAAATCAATTTATTACACAATTTTAGAGAGAAATTTCATAATTATTAGGAGAAGGTTCTGAGGTTCTAAGATGCTAAGGTTCTAAGGCTATGAAATTCCAGGTTAATAGCTTGTAAATTAAGCGTGAACTATACTTTTTCTTTTCAATCTTATTAATCTTAGAATTTTAATATTGTAGCAATTTTTAAAAAAACTCAGAACCTCAGCACCTTTAAACAAAAAAACAGCTGCCTTCAGAAAAATCCGAAAACAGCTGCTTCTCAGCAAAATAAAAATACCTACTTAATTATCTTACGTAAGTTTCTGGACGTCTGCATTTACAGAATAATTATCCTCCGGGATGTCTTTAAAGAATTCGGCTTCTTCTAAGTCTGCCGTTGGACCGTATCCTATTAAATGCGTTCCTTTTATTTGATCTTTAGTTTCTATTACATATAAAATAGACATATCATCAGGATTACTCATACCTTCATAGCGATGGTGGGCAACTATAAAAATCTCTTCTGGTTTATAGGCATATTTTGTTTCTGAATCTATCAAACATTCTTTTTCAAACAAAAAATTTGCGGTATAGCCTTCTTCCTGATATTTCCTGATATAATCGGTTTCGTGTTTTTGTTCTTTTTTCATGACTTGATCTTTAAGCAAGATTGTTTTGTAAATCTTTGTTTTATCAAATTTCATCATTGATACCAAATAAAATTAACTCAATAGATTTAAATCTTACCTCAATTAAAAAAAGCGAAATCAGAATCAATATTATTTTCTAATTTTAACTATCCCTATAAATTATTCAGGGATTACTATAATTAAAAACGTACTATTCTTTACAATAAAACCAAAATTTTAATGACCAAGGTAAATCAGGATTTTCTTGCTAAGGGCGGTGAAATGGGTGCGCTGACACGTGCCAAAGACTGGAGTAAAACGGCAGTCGGACCGGTCGAATCGTGGCCGCAAAGTTTACGCACTACTTTAGGAATTCTTTTAAACTCTAAATTCCCCATGTTCTTATTTTGGGGACCGGAACATATTTGCTTTTATAATGATGCTTATCGCCCAAGTCTGGGAATGGAAGGAAAACATCCTTTTATCTTAGGTGAAAAAGGAGCCGATTTCTGGCCCGAAATCTGGGATTTTATCAAACCCTTAATCGATCAGGTGCTAACGGAAGGCGAATCAACCTGGCACGAAGATCAACTCCTGCCCATATATCGCAACGGAAAAATAGAAGATGTTTACTGGACTTTTAGTTATAGTCCGGTGAATAATGACCTTGGAAAGATCGACGGCGTCTTAGTGATTTGCAATGAAACGACGGACAAAGTAAAAATGGTGAACAAACTAGAAGAAAGCAATACCCGCTATCTTAATAACATTTTACAAACTCCAAGCGCCATGTGCGTTTTTAGAGGACCTGAATTTGTGGTTGAAATTGCCAATGATCTTATGCTGGAATTATGGGGAAAGAAAAATAGTGAAGTAAAAAACAAACCTATTTTTGAAGCCTTACCGGAAGTAAAAGGGCAAGGCTTGGAAACCATTCTTGATAATGTATACCAAACGGGAGAAAAATTTGAAGCGCACGAACGACTTGTGAAATTACCCCGTGAAAGCGAAATTGAAGATGTATATATCAATTTTGTTTATGAAGCTTTAAAAGAAGCTGACGGAACCATTTCAGGGATTGTAGCAGTAGCCAATGATGTTACGGCACAAGTAATCGCACGAAATACTGTTGAAGAAAGCGAGAAAAGATTTAGAAACATAGTAAAACAAGCACCACTCGGAATTGCGATTCTAAAAGGCAAGGATCTGATTGTTGAAATGGCCAATCCTACTTATTTACAAATTGTAGATAAACAAGAAAATGATATTTTAGGGCATCCTATTTTCAAAATGGTACCGGAGGCCAAAGACACTGTTTATCCTTTGCTTTTACCTGTTTATGAAACCGGAATTCCCTATCATACTGATGAACTTTCGGTAACCTTAAATCGGTATGGTAAAGAAGAATTATGCTATTTTAATTCGGTTTTTCATCCATTACGAGATGAAAACAATATAGTTTCCGGAATAATAATTGTTTCTTACGAAGTTACAGAAGCCGTAAAGGCAAGACACCTTTTGGCAGAAAGTGAAAAAGCATTTCGTCAGATTGTGATTGAATCTCCTATTGCAATGGCCATCTTTAGAGGTAAAAATCATGTTGTAGAAATGGCTAATAATGCCATGATGAAAGCCATTTGGCAAAAAGAAGAAAGTGAAACTATTGGGAAGCCAATTCTTGAAATTTTTCCTGAATTACTAGAACAAAAATATCCGGAATTACTTGATGATGTAATAAAAAACGGCAAGATTATTCGGGAATATGAAGCGGTCGCTTATGTCGACATAAAAGGAGAACTTAAAAAGTTTTATCTCGATTATCAATATACGCCTTTGTTTGAGCAAGACGGAAAAGCATCGGGTATAATGGTTACTGTAAATGATGTAACTCAAAAAGTTGATGCCCGAAAAAAACTGGAAGATGTTGAACAAAGAGCCCGGTTAGCGGCCGAAATTGCCGAAATTGTAACCTGGGATTTAAATGTACCTACTCAGGAATTAATTTATTCTGAAAATTTGCCAGCTCTTTTTGGTCATAAAAAAAACAAGAAATTAACAAGACCGGATATACTGCATCAAATTCATCCTGATGATATTTCAATTTTAGAAAAAGCTTATAAAGTGGCTCTTAAAACCAGCATTTATAAATACGAAGCCCGAATTATAAAACCTGATCACTCGACTGCGTGGATTAAAGCACACGGAAAAATATTTTTTGATGATAGCAACGACCCCATACAAATGATTGGTACTATCATTGACATTACAGATGAAAAAAACAGCCAGCAAATTCTAATGAAAAGTGAAGAGAAATTCAGACTTCTTGCCGATTCTATGCCGCAATTTATCTGGACCGGTGACGAAATGGGAAATCTGAATTATTTTAATAAATCAGTTTATACATTTTCTGGCTTATCTGAAAAAGAAATTGATAAAGACGGCTGGTTGCAAATTGTGCATCCAGATGATCGTGAACTAAATATAAATAAATGGATGGAAGCCATTAAAACCGGAAACGACTTTTTGTTAGAGCACCGTTTTCGTCGTTATGATGGTGAATACAGATGGCAGTTAAGCCGTGCCATGGCTCAAAAAGATGAAGAAGGAAATATACAAATGTGGGTAGGAACAAGCACGGATATTCACGATCAGAAAAACTTTACCGATAAACTCGAAAAAGAGGTTTATGAAAGAACGGCACAATTAGAACTTAAAAATAAAGACCTCATCAACATGAATATTGAGTTGCAGTCTTTCGCCTATATTTCGAGTCACGACTTGCAGGAACCGCTTCGTAAAATTCAGACTTTTGCAAGTCGTTTAGGCGACTTGGACGAAGAAAGCATTTCGGCGAAGGCCAAAACTTATTTAAACAGAATCGAAGTTTCTGCTAAAAGAATGCAAACGCTGATACAAGATCTTCTTGCCTACTCCAGAACCAATTCTGCCGACAGGGTTTTTGTAAAAACAAATCTGGATGAAATTGCCGAAGAAATACAAAGTGATTTTTCTGAACGAATCGAGGAAACAAATGCAGTCATAGATTTTGATCCTTTAGGGGAAGCAACCGTTATTCCTTTTCAGTTTAGGCAATTACTGCACAATCTCATTGGAAATTCTCTAAAGTTTTCTAAAAAAGGAGAAGCGCCGCATATTGAAGTCAGAGCGAATAGAATTATAGGAAAAGAGATTGGAACTCCGGTTATTTATCCTGGAAAAATGTATTATCATTTGACAATATCCGACAATGGAATTGGTTTTGATGATGAATACAAAGAACGAATCTTTGAAGTTTTTCAGCGATTAAATACCGAAAGCGAGTTTTCAGGAACAGGAATTGGTTTGGCGATCGTTAAAAAAATTGTCGAAAACCATAAAGGTATCATTACAGCGCACAGCGAAAAAGACAAAGGCGCAACATTCGAAATTTATTTACCTGAATTATAATAAAACAAAAAACACATAAGTGTTAGTGCTTATGTGTTTTTATATAGAGTTTTAAATTCTTTTTATTCTTTACGATTTGTAAACGAAACTTTTAGTGTCCGGAACAAATTCTGCCCAATTGATTTGTAATGCGTGTTCTATAGATTTTACAATATCCTTCATTTCAACAGGCTTAGTTATAAATAAATTAGCGCCTAATGAACGACATTTTTCAATAATACCGGGTTCGTTTGAAGTTGAGAAAATGACAACTGGAATGTCTTTTTTATCTGAGTTTCTTATTTCTGTCAAAATATCAAAACCATTTTTTCCGGGCATATTCAGATCTAAAAAAATGATATGCGGCGTTGGTGGCGGATTATAAATTGCAGATAGTAATTTATCACCTCCGTTGTAAGTTTTAAGTTGTATTTTTTCTGGTAATAACGCTATGGCATCAGCAAAAATGCTCAAATCGTCCTCATCATCATCCGTGTAAAATATCTTCAAATCTGTCATGGTGTTTAGTGAAACGATTTATTTTTTTCAAAGATACTTCAAATTTATCGATTTATTAGCTTCTCTACAAGCCATGAAATGAAAAAATTAGTAGTTGTAATCTCATAAGTAATAATACAAATTATGTAACCGAAAATAATTTAGAAAAAGCAATTTTACTTATATAAAATTAAACCTGAAACATTGTGCCATAACTCGCCTTAGATAAGAGTTTTGCATTACTGTTTTAGCATTAAATAACTAAATATAAAAGTCATGGGAGATCATAAAGACCTTACAAACGAATTTGCTGTAGATAAAATAAAAGATCTTGCAGAAAACATAAAAACGTGTATGTTTTGTACGTACAATGAATACAGATTACAATCGCGTCCAATGTCTGTTCAGAAAATTGACGACCTAGGCCAGCTTTGGTTTTTATCAGACAGAAACAGCAGTCAGAATGCAGAAATCAGCCAGAATCCACAAGTTGAAATTTTCTTTTCTGAACCACATGATAAGTTTCTTACTTTACATGGGACTGCATCTATTTCTTACGATAGAGATACGATTAAGGAATTGTATGATCCAATTGTAAAAGTATGGATGCCAGGCGGCGTAGATGATCCAAACTTAAGTGTAATTAAAGTTATTCCTGAAGATGGTTATTATTGGAATAACAAAAACGGTTCGATGGTGGCTATTGCAAAAATGGCAGCTGCCTATGTTACCGGAAAAACTATGGATGATGGGATTGAAGGAACTTTAACTTTGGAATAAGTTTATATTTAACCGCAAAGCTCGCAAAGGTTCGCAAAGATTAATACTATCCTTGTGTCCTTTGCAAACCCTTTGCGAGCTTTGCGGTTAGACTACCCCTTAAACTCCAAAGCATTCAAAATCCCAGCCTCGCTTGCCGTATTATTAAAATACACAAAACCTGGTTTTAAGACTATTTCTTTTTTTATCTGAAGTAATTCTTCAGCATCATATCTCGAATAAAACAATTTCGGAATACCGTGAAATCTAACATAAACCAAAGGAAAATTTGTAAAAACAGTTTTGGGTAAATTTGGATAGCTCACACTGCAAAACGTAATATTGTTTGCTAAAAAGGCCTCCCAAACTTCGGGAATCCACCAGCTTTCATGACGAAACTCAATTACGTTTTTGAACTCCGTATTCAGGTTTTGAATGATTAACTGAAGATTTTCAGGACTGAATTTATAACTAGGCGGAAACTGAAATAAAACTGCACCGAGTTTTTCCTTAAAACCCGACTTACAAATTTGATAAAATTCAGAAAGTAAATCTTCGCAATTAATAAACTTTTTGATATGTGTAATTTCTTTGTGCGCTTTTACCGAAAATGTAAAGTTTTCCGGTGCTTTATTATACCAGTTTTCAAATACTTTTACAGTGGGAAATCGATAAAAACTACCATTAAACTCGTAAGTATTAAAGTGCTGGCAATAATAATCAAACCATTTGGCAGTGGGCAGATTTTCGGGATAGAAAATGCCTTTCCAAAATCGGTTATTAAAGCTTGAGCATCCTATTTTAATTTCATTTTTCATGTGTATAATTGTTGACAGTTAGTACAGAAAAAACTTCGCCGATTTCGTTGACCAGTGTGTTTTCTTATCATAGGTAAATTGCAACGCAGGCATACTGTTTTCGTATAAGCTTCCCAATGCTTTTTCAATTCATTTTTTTTCTTCCAGTACAGAAATTCAAAACTATAAATAGAGCATTCAGAAATAATTTCATTCAGATGATGAAACGGAATTTTACCAACTAAAGACTCCGGATGAATATGGCATCGGTACAAAACTTCATTTTTAATAATGTTTCCTACTCCTGCAAATATCTTCTGATCTAAAATCGCATCACAAATCATTTCATTTGGATTTTTTTCCAGACTTTGTTTTGCTTTTTTGGGATCCCAATTTTCATTCATTACATCTTCGCTCCAATCATAGATAGCATCAATATCCCCTTCCAGAATTTTAATGGAACAGGTATAAAAATTAATTTCTCCATCAGAAAACACCAGCCTTAATCTCGGTTTAGTTTCCTTTCGTTCATTAACTCTATACGTTCCAAACATCAGCATATGAATCTTTACTGTAAATCCATCAAAACAAACTAAAAAGTGTTTTCCCCAGGTTTTAAATTCCTGTATGGTTTTATCTTTTAGACACTGAATATCAATAGAACTATT
Source organism: Flavobacterium sp. LAR06 (assembly GCF_041946075.1). NCBI lineage: Bacteria > Pseudomonadati > Bacteroidota > Flavobacteriia > Flavobacteriales > Flavobacteriaceae > Flavobacterium > Flavobacterium sp. LAR06. Next base: position 161,584 of record NZ_JAUTYT010000008.1, read on the forward strand.
TCCGGAAACGTCAAGTATCTTTTTTCCTGTAAATTGTTGTACTTCTTCTTTTAATATCACTATAGACGGACCTTCGGGCATAATGTGGCTTTTAAATTATAAACTAAAAAGTGCAGTTTTATAGACTGCACTTTTCTTTTCTTGTATCAAAATAAAATCTAGTCTGCCTCTGCAGCTTCAAAGTTTACGGCATTAACAGCCACAATTGTCAGCGCTTTATCGGCAGCTTTTTCTTCTTCAAGTGTTTGCTCTAATAAAGAAGCAGCTTCTTCCATACCCAAAGTTTCTGCAAATTGTCTTAGCGTGCCGTAAGTAGCAATTTCATAATGTTCGATTTTCTGGCAAGCGGCAATGATTCCGGCATCACGAACAACACCAATTTCAGTTTCTTCCAGAATTCCGTTTCCTTCTTCAATTAAGCCCGCCATTGCATCGCATTTTTTTGCAACAGCTTTCTGTCCTGCAAGCTCAAAAACCTGCTCTAAACGACTAATTTGTCCTTCTGTCTCAGTTAAATGATTGTTTAGGGCATCAATAAGTTCTGGTGATGTAGCATTTTTAGCCATTTTAGGAAGCGCTTTTGTTAAAGCTTTTTCTGCCCAGTAAATGTCTTTAAGGCCATCTTCAAATAATTCCGTTAATCCTGATGCTGCATCAGACTTTGGTTTTGTAACTCCTGTTTTTGAAGTCGTTTTTGCAGTTGCTTTAGACTTTGTAGTTTCTTTTTTATTCGTTGCGGTTTTCATAATAATAAATTTATATGGATTAATATGAGATAAAATTAGGTATCGCAGTTTCGGTTTAGTTATATCATTGTTTGATTTCGTTCTATTCTAAACACCTGTTAATTATACAATTACAACTTACAATCCTATAAAGAAATCGGTTGCCTTCGTGATTAGATTTGTATAATACTAATACTATAAAACTTTATATCATGAATACTACAGAACAAAAAAACAGTACAACCAGTAATAGAGATCCAAGAAACCAAAATCTAAATACTGCCGATAAAAACAGACTTATGAATGAAGAACTGTATGATATCGACGAAATGAAAGAAACTGACGATGATAATGCAGTAATGGCAGAACGCGGCTACACCGTTAGAAATGGACACAATCCTGATGGAATAAATCCGGACGAAATGGTTTATGACAAGAAGGATATCGAAGATTTGGACGATGATTTTCACTCAGAAAAAGATCTAATACATACTAGCGATGATTTATATGATGATGCTGTAGACGAAGATCTTGACCCTGCTGTAGATGAATTAGATAATCCTTCAGATGTTCGTGAACGTGAAGATGGTGATTTTAATGAAGTTGATGATCTGGAAGATATTGATCCGGATGACGAAGATGAGGACGATGACTTTGAACAGGAAGAAATCGAAGAAGAAGATTCTGAAGAGGACTATCCTGCAAATGATCCTCGAAAATTTTAAACTCAGAAAGGCTAAAAACAAGAAAACCGTTAATTACTTAACGGTTTTTTTATTTTTTAATGCCACAAATTAAAGGATTAAAAAGATTTAAATCTGCTCAAATCTCTTCAATTCTGCGTGAAATAAAGCTTAAGAAACTAATCCCCAATTTTCTCAAAAGTCGGAATGTCATCCATTTTCTCCAGGCGTTCTGCGAGTCCGGCTCTAGCTTCGTTTAATTCCAGTTCGGCTTTGCCTAATTCTTTATACCATTCCTCTTTTCCAACATCCGAAGCCTGAATTTTACGCATGATTTCATAAATTTCACCCTCAGCTTCCATCACTTTTAATCTTTTGTAATACGTAAGACTCTCGGTCATATGTGCCAATGCGATCATGGCCGTTAAAAACGGATGGTTGTTGGTAACATTCACCTCTTTAATTCTTCCGTGTTCGAGTTCTACTTTTAAGGCAAAAGCGAATTCTTCCATATTAAATGCTTCATGTTTGCTCTTCGGATTCAAATAGGCTTCAATTGCTTTTACGTTATTCATTGTTGAGAGATCAACATCCGTCCCCTTCTTTTTCAAATCATTATAAACCACATTCCCTATTGCTCTCGCTTCATCGATGGTTGGATCATTTTCCGGATTCTCAAAATCACGAACCGACCAATCCCAATTTTTAGGATGAACAGGTTTTATATACTTCTCACAAAAATCTGTTACATCATTTTTTAAACTTACCATTTCGTCTTCTCTTTTGATGTAAACATCCTGATAAGCACCGCTTTGTGTTCCCATAGTATTTCTTTTATTTTAAAAATATAAACGACACATTTACCGAAGTATATGTGTCGTTTCAAGTTCGTTATTTAATTTACTGAGCTATATAGACTAAATACTTCTGCGGCCGCCAATAAGCGAAAGAAGAAATAATACAATGAATATAAAAAATAATACTTTAGCTATACTTGCTGCTCCGGCGGCGATTCCACCGAAACCGAATATTCCGGCCACTATGGCTAGAATAATAAAAATGACTGTCCAACGTAACATAAGCTTGATTTTTAAATTAATATGATTTTTGTTTGTTACTCAAATTTCATGTTTTTAAGAGAAAAACATTAACTCTAAACGTTATATTTATAGCTCTATTAGTACTGGCTTACAATAAATTGAGCTGATAATTTTGTATTAATTCAGAAAAAGCGATTTCGGTTCTCGAAAAGTATTTCTGATTGCTGCGGCTTTTTTTAACTCTATCAAAATAGTGCTGAATTGAACCGTCTTCATAAGTTGAAACCAATAAAGGATGAACGTAATAATTCTTGCAAACGTTCCTTGTATTTCCTAACGCCTCTGCTGTAATATCATAGGCTTCCAGAATATTCTTTTTTATTTCTTTTTCGTCTGATGTGGTTCCGATTTCCATTAGGGTTTCAAAAAATATTATCGACGCAGACCAGGTTCTAAAGTCTTTTGCACTAAAATATTCACCAGAAATACTGTGCAAATATTCATTGACCATATGGCTGTCTAAAACCTTCTTTTCACCATTTCGATCGTAATATTTAAAAACTTCCCAACCCGGAATTTCTTCACATCGACTTACTAATTTTATAAGTTTTTTATTTTTGGTTGTAATGGTATGCTGAATTCCCTTCTTTCCGACAAATTCAAATCGGAGTGAATTTTTATCAATGTTAATATGGCGTTTTCGCAAAGTTGATAATCCGTACGATTTATTATCCTTGACGTACTTCTCATTCCCAATTCTGATATGGGTTTCTTCCATCAATCGAATTACTAAAGCCACTACCTTCTCTCTTCCCCATTCTTTTTGTTCTAAATCTTTATCAACCTGTTTTCTTATCGAAGGTAATTTTGAGCCAAATTCTGCTATTTTGTAAAACTTAGTCTGATTTCTGATCAAATTCCACTTCGGATGATATCTGTATTGTTTTCTGTTTCTATCGTCTAAACCAACCGCTTGTAAATGCGCATTTGGCAAATCTGAAATTTGTACGTTTTGCCAGGCCGGTGGTAAAACCAAACTACTTATGCGTTTTAATTCGCTTTTTTGCTTAATACAACGACCCTTTTTTTTATAAATAAAACCTTCTTCACATTTGCATCTTTCAATTGTCAATTGCTGATTGTTTATATATACTAAATCCAATTTTTCCAACACCAGATGTGGCGTTTTAATTAATTGCTTCACTAATTTTTCAGCTTTAGCTATTGTGGTTGCATTCATGTTTATTCGATTTTTATTTCCCGTCACGCGGATGTTGTAGCCACAGATTTAAAAGGTATTCTACTTTCATTACCATTAAAATCTGTGGCAGTATTTTTAATATTTCTTCAAAGAATAAATCAAATTCTTTTTACTCATGTAAGAACGTCCCGGAATACCCGCTTTTATTGCTTCCTGATATAATTCCTCTTTGGTCCATTCTTCATACGGTTTTGTCTTTTCAACCTTTGCATCAGAACTTCTCTTTTTAGAAACCCGCTCTGATCCTTCCTTTAAAAGTCCGTGATAGTCGCTTTTAGTACTTGCATGCATGATTAAAAATTTAGGTTTGGTTATCTATCTGTTTGGTGTATATCAAAATTCGTTTATAAGAAGCCTTTTGGCGTTATACAATTCTTGCAATAACTTTCATAATTAACTCTAAATCTGAAGCATAAAAAAATCCCAATTCACTCGAATTGGGATTTTTAGGTTTATAGTTAATGGTAGTTATTTATTTTGAAGATATAAATCAATTTCGAGATATTTTCCTTTCATAACTCAAAGCAAAAAGCAGCTGCAGCCGAATAGAAAACCGAGTAATTAAGTGGTGCTTTTATTCCTAAAGAAAAAATTATTAAAAACCCGAAAGCATAATAAACAACTTATTACAAAAGGATATGATTGTGTTGGATAAATTACTTAATTGTCATTATTTTTTTCTGGTCTTTGATCATGCTGCCAAAAAAAATTCCATCCCGTTTCCTTTACCTCAATATCAAAACCTCTTCTGATCTTAAATATATTGGTAGGATCTACTACAAAAAGCATTTGAAGCATTAATATAATTCCTGCAATCGTATATAAGAATATCGAAATTAACTTTTTAGTTTTTATTGTTTTGAATATTTTCTTTATAAGATAAAAAACAAATGTCCAGAAAACAAAATAACACAATACATCAAATAAAAATTCTAAGAAAAAATATTGATTTGATAATGATGTGTGAAAACCCCACGATTGATAAATTAAAGGAAAACCGTGCATGATTCCATCTGTCCCGTCAATAACGTCAACATACCACCATTTTGTTCCTCCAAGAAAGGAAATCATGGTGATTGGAATTACAAATCTTATTAGTAGTTTTTTCATTTAAGTTAGGACTCAACTTTCCCTATATCATCAAGAGATACATTATTTTTCTTTCCAATTAATCTATTTCCGGTTTTCCATAGATATTTGATTAATAAAATGGCAAGAACAATTACAACCAGGCCTCCCAAAAAAAATGCAATACCGTCCGACTTGGATTTCTGAAATTCGACTGAGGCATCCATTAAGGAACTAAAAAATGCTCTTATTGTTGCTAAAGTTATAAACCCGGCAAAAAACAATAAAACGTAGCCTGCGATTATTTTTAATATTTTCATAAATGTACTTTAAATCTAGCATTAGATTAAACCCTCTTCTAAAGGTTTCCCAAGATAATCACTATAGTTGATATCAACCATAAAATAACATTAATCATTTTTTTTGATTTTATTTAAATTAGAATTCTGTTTTTCAAAGATTATCATTTAAATAGTACACTTCCTTACGGAAAACCGCAATTGATAAAAATTTTCCATAATCTTGAAATCCTGTAACATTATTTAATAATGCTGTAAGACATTCTTACTCAATCTGAATAATTTTACATCATAACCTTTAAACTATAAAATCATGAAAAAGATACTATTAGCCGGAAAAGTAATTTTAGGAGCAGGACTAATCATTATATTCTTGAATTCTTGTAAAAATGAACCTAAACAAGAAGATCCAAAAGAAGTAGCAGAAGATGCAAATGAGGCAAAATTTGACTCTATAGATAGTAAAGAAGATGATTCTGAGTTTTTAGTAGATCAGACTGAAATTAATTTAGCTGAAATCGAAATTGGAAAATTAGCTCAAACTAAAAGTACCAATCCTGAAGTGAAAAAATTCGGAAAAATGTTAGTTGACGAACATACTAAATCGGCTTCTGAAGTTAGTGCTTTGGCTAAAGCAAAAAACTTCACCTTACCTACTTCTCTTACTGAAGACGGTCAGGAAGAATACAAAAAATTAAACGAAAAATCAGGAGTGGATTTTGATAAAAAATTCGCTGACATGATGATCGATGGTCACGAAAAAGCGATCAAAAAACTTGAAGAAGCTTCTAAAGATGCAAAAGATCAAGATGTTAAAACGTGGGCTTCTAATAATATTGCCGGATTGACCGCGCATTTAGAGCACGCCAAATTGCTAAAACAAAATTTAGACAAAAAGTAAAATAAATTTAATTGGTTATTATTATTTATTTTAAAAACCCCTTAAGAGTTGAATTGCTTAAGGGGTTTCTTTTTTTTTTGAAGCTGCAAAGTTGCAGAGGTTCAAAGGTTTACTCTCTGTGGTAATTCATAGCATCCCAAAAATAAACACATTTAAAAAAAACTTTGAACCTCTGATCCTTTGATCCTTTGAACCTATTTCAAAGACTCCATATCAATCACAAAGCGATACTTAATATCACCTTTTAATAATCTTTCGTAAGCGTCATTTACTTCATTTACGCCAATAACTTCAATATCTGCGGTGATATTGTGTTCTGCACAGAAATCAAGCATTTCCTGAGTTTCTTTGATTCCACCGATGGCAGATCCTGCGAAACTTCTTCTTCCTAAAATTAAACTGAATGAAGTTACCGGAAGCGGATCCATAGGAGCGCCAACTAGTACCAGATTTCCGTCTACCTTAAGTAAATTTAAATACGAATCGATATTATGTTCAGCCGATACGCAATCTAAAATAAAGTGCAACGTTTTAGCATGTTTTGCCATTTGTTCCGGATCTGTAGATAAAACAACTTCATCTGCACCCAGACGTTTTGCATCTTCGGTTTTAGATAATGATGTAGTGAAAACCACTACATGAGCGCCCATTGCTTTAGCCAATTTGATTCCCATATGGCCTAAACCACCGATTCCAACAATTCCCACTTTTTGACCAGGACCAACTTTCCAGTGTCTTAACGGAGAATACGTTGTGATTCCTGCACATAACAACGGTGCAACTCCGGCGAGATCTAATTTGTCTGAAATATGCAATACATAATTCTCATCAACTACAATACTTTGTGAATAGCCTCCAAAAGTTTGTCCGCCTAAATGTTTGTCAGGTGAATTGAACGTTAATATATTTCCTTCGTCACAGAATTGCTCTAAATCATTTTTGCAATGCTCACATTCTCTACAAGAATCAACCATACAGCCTACTCCAGCTAATTGACCTACTGTGAAATTCTTTACATGCTCTCCTACTTTTACCACTCTCCCTACAATTTCATGTCCGGGAACAATTGGATAAACAGTGCCATGCCACTCGTTTCTCGCCGAATGTAAATCGGAGTGACAAATTCCGCAATATAAAATTTCTATTTCTACGTCATGCGCCTGTACCGCTCTTCGTTTGATGTCTAATTTTTTTAATGGTGCCTCAGCAGCTTCTGTACCAAAGGCTTTTACATTTTTTATTTCCATGTTTTAAGTTTTTTTTGTTTCAAGTTTCAGGTTTCAGGTTAATAGCCACAAAGGCACTAAGTCGCAAAGATTGGCAACTTATAGGAACGGATTCTCTATTGTCGGGACGACAAGATTGTGGTCAGGTAAGTCCAGAATTATCTAATTATCTAATTATCTAATTATCTAATTGACAAATTACCAAATTCCTCTAACTCCCAAAACTGTGATATTCTTTATCTGTAACGCTATCAAGCCATAATCCGTGGCCTTTGTCTATCTCGGTAATAATAGCTAAATAAGAAAATTTTCTAAACGGGGTTGCGCCATACCAATGCTCGATTCCCGGCAAAATGGTAATCACTTCGTCTTTATGAATCAGGCGAACTGCGCTTCCTTTTTCCTGATAATACCCTACTCCTTCTTTTGCAATGAGCATATGCAGACTTGAATTAATATGCCAATTACTTCTTGCACAAGGCTCAAAAGTAACTTCCTTAATCATTGTATTTTCGGGATGAATATTGCTGGTTTGTTTTTTATAAGATACTTCGCCCGTCATATACGTATTCGGGACTTTTCCTTCTTCGATAACAGTGGTATAATTTGTTGACATGACTGATTTATTTTTTGGAGTTAGTATTTATTGAAAGCTATTGTATTGCTCGTCAGTTACAGGTTCTAACCAATCTACAATTCCTGTTTGGGTATTAGTACTTATTGCGATGTGAGTGAATTCGCTATCTGGAGAAGCGCCGTGCCAGTGTTTAAGATCGGGCGGAATATTGACAACATCACCCACTTGTAGCAGCTGAATAGGTTTTCCAACTTCCTGATAAAATCCTGTTCCATGTGTTACGATCAGGATTTGTCCGCCGGGATGAGTGTGCCAGTTGTTTCTTGCGCCGGGTTCGAAAACAACGTTACCAACTGTAGTATTTAAAACCGGGTCGTTTGGCACCAGCATTTTAACCCAGGCTTTTCCTGTAAAGTAATCAGCCGAAGCCAAATCGCCTTTAGGAAAAATTTCGTTTAATTGATTTTCTGAAATTTTCATAATTATTTGTTTTTACTATCGGAACAACCAAATCCGAAAAGCAAGGATGTGCTTTAAGAAGGTAGATTTAGGTTTAAGAACCAATAAATGATTAATACTAATTATTTCGATGCAAATTTACTTGGTAAAACTGACCAGAGATAATGATAATCAAACAAAAAATTAAGAATATGAAACAATTTACATTCTTAACGATTTAGGAATTGTCCCTGTAAGTCTTTTAAAGTAATTATTAAAATAGCTTGGATATTCGAATCCGAGTGAGTAACCGATGTCTGCAATGCTCCAGTCTGTATGTTGCAATAAAGCTTTGGCTTCGCTGATAATTCGTTCTGTAATATGTGCCGTAGTCGGTTTTCCGGTAACTTCTTTTACCGAACGATTGAGGTGATTTACGTGTACTGCAAGGCTTTGCGCGTAATCTTGCGGAGTTTTCAAAATCAGTGGTTGATCTTTTGTTTCTACCGGAAATTGTCTTTCTAAAAGTTCCAGAAACAATGAAGTGATTCTCGAAGAAGCATTTTTATGTTTAAAAAAGTTTTCAGAAGGCTGCATTTTCATCGACTCATGCAGAATCAAATTGATATAATTGCGGATTAAATCATCTTTAAAAACATAATCTGTTTCCTGTTCTTCGATCATTTTTTGGAATAACGAATCTATAAACAACTTTTGTTCAGGCAATAACGAAAAAATTGGTGTTCCGCCTATTTTAAACAATGGCGATTCATGAAGACTTGCTGATCGATCATTTACCTTCAAAAAATCTTCAGTAAAAACACAGGCAAAACCTTCATACGAAGGGGAAATAATATCCCATGAATATGGAATATGCGGATTTCCGAAAAACAAAATAGTTCCGTCGACTTCTATGCCGCGATCAGCATAATGTATGAGACTTTTGCTGGTATTGATGCAAATTTTGTAAAAATCCCTACGGTTATAGGTTGGAATTTTACTAACATCACCATTGATTTCGTATACTTTAAAACCTTTTAGCTTCAAATCATTTATACCAACTTCTGAAGCCTGAAAATCTAATTGCTCTTTCATTATGCAAAGTTATGAAAATCAAATAAAAAAATATATTTATTTTGTTTCAGGTTTCAAGTTTCAGGTTTTGGGCGGGCTTAACCGCAAAGGTCGCTAAACTTTTTTTTTTGGAACGAAATAATCTCGCAAAGTCGCAAAGTTTTTTCCTTGCGTTCTTTGCGTAGATCTTAGCGACCCTTGCGGTTAAAAATCACTTAACTATTAAAACTCCAGATTTTAAACTTGTCGCCATAGCAGATAAAACTACTTCTTTTACGTTTTCATCTTTTTGGATGATGATTTGTGCATATCCGTTGAAGAGTTTTCTTTTCCAGGGTTCTGCCGGAGTTACAATCTGAATAATTCCGGGATCAGTGTTCATTATATCCCAGTCTTTAACTTTTTGTAATGGTGTTGTTGCAATATAAATTGTATTTTTTCCTTCTTTTAAAATGGCTTTATTTAAAATGTATTTTTGAACATCAGCTGCATTTTGTTCGACTTTATTTCCGTTTACAAAAACTATTGTTTCCTTTCCGATTTTCTTGTAGAAGAATGTTACGATATTAGAATCTGAATTGTTTTTTAACTCAAAATCTCCTTTATAAACATATGCTGGAGCTTGTTTTTTATAATCCCTGTCTTTAAAAGCAGCACTCCACTCTGCATCAGAATCATCCTGAATTTTATCTGGAAGATCTGCTGAAGCTAATTTTTTCTCTTTAAAATTATTTATAGCAGAAAGCTCAATATTATCAATAAATTTATCACACTCTAATGAAGTTGGGTTCCCATTTCCGACTCCAAGGATTTTCCCACCTTTAATGGAAAACGTAATTTCGTCGTTTGCTGTTGGAATATGCAATCCTTTTTTATCGGTCATTTCGGCCGTTACCACCACAACATTTGAGTTTAGAAGATTTTCTTTATCAACAGAAAGTTTTATTTTTTCCGGATTTCCTGTTGTTTTTTGAACTTCAGTCAAAACCTTTTTATCATTTTTATAACCAACTGCTTCCAAAGTTCCGGCTTCGTATTTTACCTTCCATTCTAAATGACCATTTAGCTCCATTTTCTTTTTTCCGAGACTTTTTTTATTTAGAAAAAGCTCCACTTCATCACAATTTGAATACGCCCAAACGTCGATTTCTTTTCTTTCCATTCCGCTCCAATTCCAATGTGGCAGAATGTGTAAAACAGGTTCAGTTCCCCACCAGGATTTCAAATAAAATACATTGTCTTTTGGGAAACCGCAAACATCCATCATTCCAAAATAAGAAGTCACCGATGGCCATCCATAAGGAGTTGGTTCACCACGATAATCAAAACCTGTCCAAAAAAACACTCCGGCCAAATAAGGTCTTTCCGCATAAAATTTCCATCCTTCTTCAATACTGTAAAAACTCGGACGCGGTTTTTTATCATAAGCACTTTGGTAATGTTTGGCATCATCTGTAAAATAAACACCTCGCGTTGCAAAAGTCGAACCTTCCTCTGTTCCCATTCCGGGTTGGTTTTTGAATTCGTTTCGGTGTGCATCGATATCTCCGTTTCCTAAATAATTATAACCCATAATTTCAACAACAGAAGATATTCCGCTTTTAAAACCACTGCTTATTCCAACGGTTACAGGTCTTGTTGAATCAATACTTTTCGCGAATCCCTGCATGACATTGGTAACACGTTCACCCACAATATTTCCTTCAATATTCCATTCTTCATTTCCAACCGACCAACAAAAGATACTCGGATGGTTACGGTCACGCTCGATCATTCGCTTCAAATCATTCAAATGATAATCGTTAATTCCCATTAAACGGGTTTCATCTATTACCAACATTCCTAGCTCATCGCAGGCTTTCAATAATTCCGGAGTTGGCGGATGATGCGAACAGCGATAGGCATTCGAACCCATTTCTTTCAGTTTTTTGATTCGGTAATACTGCAATTCATCTGGCAAAGCGGTTCCAATTCCGGCATGATCCTGATGATTATTTGTTCCTTTTAGTTTCACCGATTTTCCATTCAGAAAAAAACCTTTTTCAGCATCAAATTGAATGGTTCTTATTCCGAAAGGCGTTTCATAACTGTCGATTACCTTTCCGTTTTGTTTGATTTGAGTTTCTAAACGATATAAATTCGGGTTCTCAATATCCCACAATAATGGATTTTTTAAATTTAATTTTAAAGTTGAACTGGCTGTTTTATAAAAATCCGGAGTTTGAACATTTTCAGAAACAGTAGTGATTTGTTTCCCTTTAGCATCAAAAACAGACTGAATAATCTCAATTGAACCTTTATCGTTTCCTTTATTTTCAATAGTAACTTCAGCAGTAATTTCAGCATTATTCTCTTTTATTTCTGATTTCACATAAGTTCCATTTGCAACAACATGAATAGGATTTGTTTTCTGTAAATATACATGGCGATAAATTCCCGTACCTTCATAAAACCAGCCTTCTTCCATCGAGGCATCAACCCGAACCACAATTGTATTTTCTCCTCCATAATTCACATAAGCCGAAACATCGAATTCAAAACCATTGTAACCGCTTTCTTCTGTTCCGAGGAAATAGCCGTTAAAAAACACTTTTGAATTTCTGAATACACCATTAAATTTCAGAGAAATGATTTTGCCTTTATCAGATTCTGGAATATTGATTTTTTTTCGATACCAGCCAATGCTTTTTTCAGGAAAACCTTTTCCAGCCGTTTTAAATCCATGGCTGTAACTGGCTTTTTCACTAAACGATTGTTCTACAGCCCAATCGTGCGGAAGATCTAATTTTCTCCAGGCTCGGTCATCAAAACCTGATGCTGCTGGTCCATCGCCAAATCCAGTCTTTGTTAAATAAGAGAAATAGCCTTCGGCATGACCAAAATCTTTTTTCGTATGATATAAATGTCCAAACGAAAAACGCCAGTCTTTATCAATTAAGGCCAATTCTCTTTCTGATTTAATTTGTGCCGAAGTACAAAACGAAATCAAAAAAATAAAACAGGATAGGATTTCCTTCGGAAAAATAGTTTTCATGAAAATGTGGTTTACAGAGATGATTAGCAAATAGCTAAAATTAGAGTTTTAAAACGGTATACATTAATAGTATTTTATCAAAATATGATCTTTATCTCAAACAATAATATTTGAAAATTAGACGTTAAAAATTTAGAATCATTCTATCAGTGGTTCTGGAGCAAATCTTGTTCTTTTGATGTAATTTTATATTGAAATTAACAAAACCAAATTGTATTATGAGTGTTATAAAAGACGAAAATACGCTTCTTAGCACCATTAAGCGTATTGATGACAAAATCGATAAATTAAACGATCAAAAAATAATTGCCTTTTTTGAGCATCTTGGATTGACTCAAAGAGAAGATATTCCAAAGAATTTTCTGAACTTTGAAACTATACTTATCGTGGTCCCAAACCGACATATATCGCACGAATTAAAATATTTTAAATATTCCATTTCACGACTTTCGTTCGTAACCAACCCGTATGCGAAACAAATTCACGTCTATGATTTTAAAGAATGGAATGCTATTACCAGAAATAAGACACAATTTCAGGTGAGAGAATTGCTAAAAACCAGTTTTGGAGGTATTAGAGATATTACGGAAGGAATGAATTAACTATAGCCGATGAAATGGATAACCAGAGAAAGACCTAAAATTGATAGAATTGCGTGCCCATGGCTAATCAAAAAATTTGTCGACCAGAATGCTGAGTTTATTTATGTTCCTTTTGATGAAGTTTTGGCTAAAGCCGAAGTATTAAATGCAATTCCGTTTGATATTCCGAATGTAGAATATACCCATTACAACGAAGAATGTACTTTTGACTACATTGTAAAAAAGCATGAAATTAAAGATCCTGCTATTTTAATACTGGCAAAAATTGTTCGTGGTGCTGATACTGATCAACATAACCTTGCAAAAGAATCAGCTGGGCTCTGGGCCATTTCTGCCGGACTTTCTCATAATATCACCAACGATGCCGAATTATTAGCAAGCGGAATGGTTATTTATGATGCGCTTTATAGTTGGGCAACGCATTTGTACAAACAAAATCATTTACAAAATAGTCCGTTTGAGAATCTGCTCCATGAAGTTTATAACAAATTCTTAGCAGAAAAAAAATCAAACAAAAAAACACCTTCGTGGGTTAAAGATCTAAAAGAAATCATTCAGGATCAAATTGACACTCAGTTTGCTTTTGATCTTAAGAAAATCTCAAGTGATTTAGAACTCAATCCATCTTATCTATCCAGAGAATTTTCTAAGTATTTTGAAGATTTGAATTTTGGTGAATATGTTAGAAAACTTCGTATCGAAAAAGCCATCAATCTCATTCAAAATTCCACTTATACATTGACTGAAATCGCGTATATGACGGGCTTTTCAGACCAAAGTCATTTTACAAGAATTTTCAAATTGCATACAGGCAAAAATCCTTCTTCGTATAGAAAAAATACCCTAAAAAGTAAACCAGATACAAAAGGTAAATAAGGTTCTATTTATATCTACTAAGTCTATATAGTTTTGTTTCATCAACCAAAACTATTATGATTTCATTCAGACACATTACAATTATTGCTTTATTTTTGACCAGTTTTAATTCCTTTTCTCAAACAACTTATCCTAAAATTACGGGTTATTTTGGCGTTATGCATCCAATTGTAACGATAAGTAGTGAACAAACCAATTTAAATTTCAGGGATTATTATGCTGTTGGTTTTCCAACCGGAATTAACATTTGGAAAAGCTCAAAAATAGGTTTCTCTTTCGAAATTGTTCCGAATATAAAAGTACAAGGCGCTAGTGACAAAGTAACCAATATATTATTCCATCCCGGTGTTCTGGTTGCCTTAGGAAAGGGTTATACTTTTGCCGGACGAGCAGCCTTTGAAAGCAGTGGAAGATATGGTTTTACACCTGTAATTAATAAAACGGTTCTTAAAAGTGAGAATTGCAGTTATTTTGTTGCAGTTCCGCTTCCGATTAGATTTGGTAACGATCATCCGGCTACTTTTACGGTAGGTTTTCAATTTGGAATTGCTTTCTAAAAACCAAATATTATTTTTTCTTAAATATCACTAATTCAATAAATTAATTAACGAAATAGCATAAATTATTTTCCGCCCTAAAGTATAATTTCTTATATTTCAAAAACTTAACAAAAGGAACAATGATTGCTTAATCTAAAAGTATTGGTATCGTGCCATTAATCCTTTTTTGAAAACATAACTAAATTTTACCTATGGAAACAAAATTTGATATCATCGTTATTGGTTCAGGTCCGGGCGGCTATGCCTCGGCAATTAGATGTTCGCAATTGGGTTATAAAACTGCAATTGTCGAAAAATACAAAGCTTTAGGCGGTACTTGTACCAATGTAGGCTGTATCCCCACAAAAGCACTACTCGACAGTACAGAACATTATCATACCGCCGAAACCAAATTTGCCACTCATGGTATCAATACAGGTAAGCTTAGTTTAGATTTTACCCAATTAATTAAAAGGAAAAGCGAAGTTGTCGAACAAAATATAAACGGTCTTAATTTTTTAATGAAGAAAAATAAAATTGAAGTTTTTGAAGGAATTGCTTCATTTTTAAACAACAAAGAAATAAGTGTAAAAGGAACAGACAATTCATCAACAACAATTTCTTCAACCTATTATATTATTGCTACAGGCTCTAAACCAGCCACAATTCCAGGTGTTGAAATTGATAAAAAAAGAATAATTACTTCTACAGAAGCACTTTCACTTCCTGAGAAACCAAAAAGCATGGTAATTATTGGCGGTGGTGTTATTGGTGTCGAAATGGCTTCAATATATGCAAGAATAGGCGTCGACATTACTATAATTGAATATTTTGACAGCCTGATTCCGACAATGGATAAGGATTTAGGAAAAGAGCTTAAAAAGATATTTACCAAGCAGAATATTAAAATTTTACTGAGCCATAAAGTACAATCAGCAAAAAATAACGGCAAAAACACAACAGTCAGTTTTCTTGACTCAGCAAATGCTCCACAGGAAATTACGGCTGATTATTGTTTGGTTGCGGTTGGAAGAAAACCTTACACAGAAGGTTTAGGTCTGGAAAACACTAGCTTAGAAGTAGATTCGAAAGGCAGAATTGTAACCAATGAAAAACTCCAAACCAAAGTTGATACTATTTATGCCATTGGTGATGTTGTTGCCGGAGCAATGCTGGCTCACAAAGCAGAAGAAGAAGGTATTTTCGTCGCCGAAACCATTAACGGACAAAAACCTCATATCAATTACAAATTGATTCCTGGTGTTGTGTATACCTGGCCTGAGGTTGCTTCTGTTGGTTATACGGAAGAAGAACTGAAAGAGAAGAATATAGAATATCGTGTCGGAAAATTTCCTTTCTCAGCCAGCGCAAGAGCAAGAGCTGCTATGGAAAAAGATGGTTTTTCTAAAATTCTTTCCGATCCAAAATACGGCGAACTGCTAGGCATGCACATCATCGGCCCCCGAGCTGCCGATTTAATTGCACAAGGTGTAATTGGTATGGAATATGAAGTTACTGATGAAGATATGTTCCGAATTTCATATGCTCATCCAACTTACTCTGAAACTTTAAAAGAAGCTTATATGATTGCTTCGGGACAAGGGGCTATTAACATTTAAACTGTTTCAGGTTTCAGGTTTGGATTGTGTAGCTTAACCGCAATGTTCGCAAAGTTAATCACATACAGCTTTGCGAACTTAATAAAGCCAACTATCACATACCAATAAAAAACATACTTTGCGCTCTTTGCGATAAATTTTACCACAAAGTTCACAAAGGAATTCCACAAAGTTCACAAACGCATAGACCAAGTCAATCACATACAGCTTTGCGAACTTTAAAGTCCACTACAAACACATCAAAAAAATACTTCGCGTGCTTTGCGGTAAAATTAATTTGTTATCTAATTTCAAAAATACTGATAAACTTTTGTTCTAATTTTTTCCTTTTTCTCTCTTCATTCCATCTCGAATAGAAAGCCATAAAAAGTAAAAACAAATTAACGATTGTAGACGCTCGTCTGAGTCCTTTCGCAAAAAACAGAAAAAATATATTGATTGCCAGTATAAGAATTATTGGAGAATAGTACACCCAAAATTGCTTATACTTATTAACTGGTTCAACAATACAATCAACTTTAAGTCTATTATTAATGTTCTCATATTTTCCTCTTATAATAAAATTTGTTGATGACTTCGTCGAATTTACAGTTAAACTAAAACTGTTATCATCAAAAAATCCATAAAAAGACTTTATTGCACCTGATATAGGAAATATTCTAACCTTTCCCAGTTGTGACTTTGTAGATCCAACTTCAGTATTATTTATTAATCTTACTCGAAATTCTTGTAAGCTGAGTTTTGACTCCATGTAATAATTTCCTTTCTAGTTTTGCTGTGGCTCCAATATGCTTTTCACCATTTCATTCAAAGCATTTCCATGAATGTTTTTAGCCAGAATAATTCCGTTTTTGTCTATTAAAAAATTTAATGGTACAGATTGAAGCATATAATCTACAGCTGCCGGAGATTTCCAATATTTAAGATCACTTACTTGTATCCATGGAAGTTTTTGTTTAGCAATTGCTCCTAACCAAAGTGGTTTTTTAGTATCCATTGAAACGCTGTAAATAGATAATTTACTAGAATAAGTATTGTATAATTTTATCAATTCCGGATGTTCCTTTGTACACGGTCCACACCATGATGCCCAAAAGTCAATTAAAACTAAATCTCCTCTTAAAGAAGTAAGGGCTACATTATTCCCTTTCGTATCCGGAAGGTCAATTTCTGGTGCTATATCTCCTACTTCAAGGCCTACAACCTGAGCTTTTGAACTGGTTATGACGCAACATAAGAATCCTAAAATAAGTAAAGTTTTTTTCATAATTGGTTAAGTTTTATTGGGGCTTTTGCAAAGTTTCAAGTTTTCTTTGTTTCAGGTTTCAAGTTTAAAAACTTTGCGACTCTGCGACTTTGCGAGATTTATACATTAGCAAATATAAATACTTCTTTATAATTCTTCCCTTCGTCATAAAATTTTCCTAAATATTTTTTCTTAAATTGGTATATCGGGAAAAGTCGATATATTTGCGCCATGGAACAAATAGAAATCTTTAAGGCACTGTCAAACAAATCCAGATTGCAAATGCTGGAATGGCTAAAAGAACCCGAAATACACTTTCCTGATCAACTCCAGCATGCAGGATTTGAGCATGGCGTTTGTGTAGGGCAAATACAAGCCAAGGCAGGCCTGACGCAATCTACCGTTTCTGAATATCTGTCGATTTTACAACGTGCCGGCTTTATCGAAGCCAAACGCGTTGGACAATGGACTTACTACAAACGCAACGAAGGTGCCTTTGAAGCACTCAGTAAATTAATTCAAACTAATTTGTAAATTACTATGAGTACAAACAACCTGTTTTCGCCATTTAACTTAAAAACGTTAAATCTTAAAAATAGAATCGTAATGGCGCCAATGACACGCTCCTTTTCGCCAAACGGAATTCCAACTGATGAAGTAGCTTCTTACTACCAAAAAAGAGCTGAAGGTGAAGTTGGATTAATATTATCTGAAGGAACTGTGATCGACAGACCTTCATCATCTAATGATGCTAATGTGCCTCACTTTTATGGAGATGCAGCACTAAAAGGATGGAAAAACGTTATTGATGAAGTTCATGCTGCCGGCGGTCAAATGGGACCACAAATCTGGCATATGGGAATTATGGACAACCACCATTCAGGATGGGTACCGCCAGTTCCTTTTGAAGGACCGTCTGGTTTAAACCGACCAGATTTTAGAAATGGTGTGGCGATGTCTGAAAAAGATATTGAAGATACTATTCTTGCTTTCGGAAAAGCTGCTGCAGATGCTAAAAGACTAGGTTTTGATACTATTGAAATTCACGGTGCACACGGATATTTAATTGACCAGTTTTTTAGAGCTGAAACAAATTTACGTACTGATATTTATGGTGGAAAAACATTACCTGAACGTAATCGTTTTGCTATTGAAGTAGTAAAAGAAATTAGAAAACAAGCAGGTGATGATTTCGCTGTAATTATGCGTTTTTCTCAATTTAAACCTTCTGATTATAATTATAAACTAGCTAAAAACCCACAAGAATTAGAAGCATGGCTTACACCTCTTGTTGATGCCGGAGTTGATATTTTACACTGTTCACAACGTCGTTTCTGGGAACCTGAATTTGAAGATTCTGATTTAAACTTTGCAGGATGGGCTAAAAAAGTAACCGGAGCACCAACTATTACAGTAGGTTCTGTTGGACTTTCAAGCGATTTCTTTGGTGCTTTTGCCGGAGAAAGTTCTGAGCCAACTTCTTTAGAAGAATTAAACAGACGTTTCGACAGAGGCGATTTTGATTTGGTTGCTGTTGGAAGACCTCTTTTATCTGATCCTAATTGGGTTGCGAAAATCAAAGCCGGAAAAATGGATCAATTGAAAGGTTTCAGTAAAGAAGCTTTGGGAGCATTGGTTTTAGAATAAATTAAGGTTCAGAGGGACAAAGGTTCAGAGGGACAAAGGTTTTAACCTTTGAAGCTTTGTCCCTTTTTTCAAAAATACAAAAGGGATGAAACATAATTTGTTTCATCCCTTTTTTTGAATAGCTAATAACTAACAAAATTAGAAATTCAATATCTTTTGTTAGGTACAGAGTTGCAGAGGTACAAAGGGGCAAAGTTTTTAACCTTTGCATCTTTGAGCCTTTGTCCCTTTACAAAGAAACTCTTCTTTTCTGGAATTTATTCTGAAGCCAATTTCTAACAGGCTCATCATATAATTTCAAGCATAAATAAGCAATAACAATACTTGAAATTAAAACACCTATTCCAATCACGTAGCCGTCTCTTATCTCTACTTTATTATCAACAACCCAGGCAGTATACCAATAAATTAACGGATAATGGGTAATATAAATCGGATAAGATATATCACCTAAAAGCTTGCAGATTTTAGCAGAAAAAGCACTTTTAATTTCCCCTCCCGCACCAATCGCAACAATAAGAGGAAATACTAAAATAATACAGAAAGATTCATATAAACCGTTCATCCATAAGCTGTTTTCATCTCCAATTCTTGGTATGATAAGCACTGCGGAAATCATTAAACTGCAAATCCAGAAAGCGCCTTTTATATGAATTAGTTTTCCTAAACGGCAAAATAAAACACCTGCAAAAAATGGATATAATAAACGGGTAAATCCAACATTCATTTGTTCCAGATTCAAAGACCAGCCGCCAATAACGTCTCCTTTTGGTCCGAAAACAGTATAATTAATCAACATTCCTGCGAATATCAATACAAAAATGGTCATTACTTTATTCGAGAATTTACGAAACAAAACAGCGTATAAAATATTGGCAATATATTCGAAGAAAAGCGACCATGCCGGCCCGTCAAGCGGATGCATCTCACCCCAACCCCTGATTTCCAGAGAAGGCGGAATTGGCAATAATGTAAATCCGATCACCATGGTTAAAATTACCTTCCACACTTCCATTCCGACAATCATTGGAAATAAAATATCGGAAGCCTGAAAATAGTAAAATATAGCGCCAATTATCATTCCCATAATAACCATGGGTTGTAAGCGAATCAAACGTCGTTTGTAAAACTCCCATTGGGTCATTTTTGCCCAGCGATCGTCGTAGGCATAAGCCACAACAAACCCGGATAAGAGGAAAAAGAAATCGACAGCTAAATAACCGTGATTGATGATTTGTTTAAATCGGCTTCCTCCGGCATGCGCTTCAAAAATATGAAATGCAACTACTAAAATAGCAGCTACTCCACGCAAACCGTCAAGAATTTCGTAATGTTTTTTTGGTTTAAAATCGGTAGAAATTGAACTCATAAAAAATGGTTAATGGTTAGTTGTTAATGGTTAATGGTTAATTATTATTGAACTTATTTAACCGCAAAGTACGCAATGGTTTTACGCAAAGATCGCAAAGCTTTACGAACTTAATAAAGCCAATTGCAAGCAAACTATAAAAATACTTTGCGCACTTTGCAGTTAAATTAACTTTACAACATAGGAATTCGCAAAGCCTTAGGTAAAACTACATAATTATCTAATTATCTAATTATCTCAATTATCTAATTAATCTATTCCTGATGATTCTTAAGCCACTCCAGTCTTCTTTGATCCGGTAAATGTGTTACTTTAAAATTTTCGAATTTAGCCTCAAAACCTTTTCCGTCTGGCGATGCTGCCATCAGACCAACCATTACTGGTGTATTATCTTGTAACGGTGCGTTTCTGGTCATAATATAATTTTTATCATCATAAGAGAAAAATACTTCAACAGCGTCTAATCTTCTTACTACTTTTATCCAGACAAAAGGTGGCGCTTTATCCAGCGTAGTTACACTCCAATCGCTTTTGTCATGTGTCACAACGGTGCTGATATTGAATTTTCCGTCTACAAACTCAACTCCGGTTTTAATGTAGTTTTTTTCATCAATACGAATCATTAATCCCATTTGATCAAACCTTGCAATGTAATTACCCGTTATTTTTACTTTGGCTTCAAATTCTCCGCCATAAGTTGCGTAATAAAACGGTGCGTCATCAACGGTAAATCCGTAATGTGAAATACGCCAATAATCACTGCTCGCGGTTACATTCATAATCAAAGCATTATTTTTAATTTCCCATTTTTCAGGTTCATTAAACCACTGCATTTTGTTCAGGCTTTGCGCTGAAAGGTTTTGTGCCAAGAATAAAACCATGGCGCCAAATAGAATATTTTTCATTTTATTTACTTTTTTATTTAACTACTAAGATATTTAAACTTTTAATACCTAACATTTTACATCTAACTAATTGAAAAAGCAAAGCTGCAACTTTTTACACTTGCAGCTTTACAACCAACCAATTTAGAAAATTAATGAAATTATTGAAGTGAAAAACTCACTTTAGATTTTATAGCTGTAGATGATGCACCAATTAAAGCTTCAAAAGCTCCCGGTTCAGCAACCCAGTCGTGTTTTTTATCGTCGAAGAAACTCAAAGCCGTTTTGTCAACAGTAAAAGTTACCGTTTTTTCTTCTCCTACTTTAAGCGAGACTTTCTCAAAACCTTTTAGTTCTTTAATTGGACGAACCAAAGAAGATTTTAAATCGCTGATATAAAGCTGAACTACTTCAGAACCTTCTCTGCTTCCAGTATTTTTTACTTTCACAGAAAATGTAATCTGATCTCCAGCAGACATTTGTTTTTTGTCTGCAGTCACTTTTCCGTATTCAAAAGTTGTATAACTTAAACCATGTCCAAAAGAGAATAATGGTTTTATTTTTTGTTTGTCAGCCCAACGGTAGCCTACAAAAATACTTTCTTTATACGTTACATCTTCTCCACCTGGAAATTCACCCAATGCATGGGCTCCGTTATCAGACAATTTTATGGGGAAAGTGAAAGTTAATTTTCCAGAAGGATTAACATCTCCAACTAAAACGGCAGCCAAAGCATTTCCAGCTTCTGTACCTAAAAACCATCCTTGAACAATTCCCGGAACTTCTTTTACCCAAGGCATTGCCACAGCATTTCCTGAAATATTTACATAAACTATGTTTTTATTTACTTTAGCCAATTCAGAAATTAATTTATCCTGGCCGTATGAAAGTTCCAATCCTTTACGATCGTGTCCTTCATCGTCCTGGTTTTCACTTTTATTCAAACCTCCGATAAAAAGTACAACATCAGCATCTTTCGCTACTTTCAAAGCTTCCGCAGTCAATTCTGCCGGAGAACGTTTTTCTTCTAAACTTACTTTTGCAATAACACCATTATAATTACTTGTTGGATCTCCAACATAACCGCGTGCATAAACGATTTCAGCCTGATTGCCAATTCTTTTCTTCAATCCTTCAAGCGGTGTAATTTCGTATCTTGCTTTTAATGAAGAACTTCCTCCACCAACAGTCATCATTTTAATGGCATTTTCACCAATAACAGCGATCTTTTTAGTTTTCGAAAGATTAATTGGTAAAATGTTGTTGTTATTTTGAAGCAATACAATTCCTTCTTCAGCAATTTTTAAACCTGCCTGAGCGTGTTCTTCTGTTCCAAAAGATCCAAACGGTCTGTTTTTATTCATTGTAGTTAAGAAAGACAGACGCAAAATACGACGCACTTTCTCGTCTAATTCTTTCGTTCCAATCTCTCCTTTTCTAATCATTTCTGAATAAGGTTTTGCCAGATAATAGTTGTCATAAGCATTACTTGTTCCCCATGAAAGTCCGTTGGTCCAAGAACCAAATTCCATATCCAAACCATTGTGAATTGCTTGTTTTGTATCGTTAACACCTCCCCAATCTGAAACTACAACACCTTTGAACCCCCATTCTCCACGAAGAATTTCGTTTAACAAAAACTCATTATGACAACATTGCTGTCCTTTGTATTTATTATAAGATCCCATAATTGCCCAGGCATCACCTTCTTGTACAGCCGCTTTAAAAGCTGGAAGATAGATTTCATATAAGGCACGATCATCAACAATTACGTTTACTGAGTTACGATTCGTTTCCTGATTGTTTAAAGCGAAATGTTTAACGCAGGCAGCAACTCCATTGGATTGCACGCCTTTGATATAAGGAACTACCATTTTTGAACTTAAGAAAGGGTCTTCACCCATGTATTCGAAGTTACGACCGTTTAATGGTGTTCTGTAGATGTTTACACCAGGTCCTAATAGTACATTTTTATTACGGTAACGTGCTTCTTCACCAATTGATTTTCCATATAAAGAAGACAATTCTTTGTTCCATGTTGCTGCAAGTGCCGTTAAAGCCGGAAAAGCAATACAAGAGTCGTTTGTCCAGCCTGCCTGATCCCACTCGTCCCATTTAACTTCGGTACGAATTCCGTGTGGTCCGTCAGTCATCCAGTTTTCCGGAATTCCTAAACGTTGTACTCCTGGAGAACTGAATTTTGATTGCGCATGAATCATGGCAATTTTCTCAGCAGTTGTCATTTTCGAAAGTGCATCTTCTACACGTTCGTTAATTGGCTTTTTATCATCAAGATAAACCGGAACATTGTTTTGGGCATTCATCCCAAACGAACTCAACATCAATAGGACAAGAAGAGTTTTAACGTTTTTAAACATAACTATTAAATTTATTAAAGCATTTAATTTACAAGCTGGGACTTTTAGTCAAAAGTACCTTATAATAATATTGTAAAGCTAAAACGTTATAGTTCGTGTTAGAATTTTAAACGAAAAAAGTAGTGAAATAAAAAATTAAAACATTTATTATCAGTTAGTTATTTTTTTAAAACTGGCAAAAAAAGTAGTAGATTTAAAATAAATCATTACGTTTTCAATGAGATTAAACCGATTTTCATGACCATTTCTTCAAAATCATTTCGGGAAACTGCAGCTTTATTTCTTGCTCTCGTACGATAATTATAAATGGTGCTTAAAGAGTAACGAAGAAAGGCTGCAATTTTTACACTGTCTGTAATTCCAAGTCGAATAAGTGCAAAAATTCGAAGTTCTGTGTTCAATAATTCGCCTTGTTTTAAAACAATCTGTTCTTCTTTAATAAGCAAATCATTAAAGTCTTTTACAAACGTTGGATATAAATTCAAAAAGATAATATCGAAATTCTTGTACAATTCTTCCAGTTCATTATCAACCAGAGTTGTTGATTTTAGCATTTTATAAATTTCATCAAACTGTTTTGCAGTCGCCTTCTTATTAAGGATAATGCGATAATTTTCTAATTTATTAATGTAAGTCGAACACAGACTGAAGAAATGAGCAATATATTCTTCCTTAATATGATTTGATTCTGATAATTGTGCGTTACATTCCTGCAACTGATTGTTGGTTTCAGTAATATCTTTGTTTAATTCGGCTAATTTTTTGCTGGTTTCATATAGTTCACCACGAATTCTGGATACCTTTTTCATTTGTTTGTAAACGTAAATTACAGCCAAAATCAAAAATGCTGATAGCAAACTAATGCATAAAAGATAAAGTTGAAGCTCTGTTTTTCGCTTGGCTTCTCTTTCTGAATATACCGTATTGATAATCGAATAAACCTCTGACATCAAAAGCGTACGGAACTGAACATTGCAATAAAGAGCATCTTCAATCGCTGATTGCGTCAATTTATAGGCCATATCGACATCTCCTATTTCATAAAAAACCAATGCCAATTCCTGTAGTGAAGCATTATCTTTATTGGCATTTTTTATATCCGCTGTAGCAGAAAGTGCATAGTATTTTTTTCTGAATTCTAATTGATGTGATCTTTCATAAATACTCCCTAAAAGATAGGTAATCATTGCATATTGCGGATTATCTTCTTTGGTATTTTCAAGCAAGTTCTTTAACTGTTTCTCAGCTGTACCCATTTTAAGGTACATGCCTTGCTGAATCTTATTAATTTTATAATTCAATGTCCCGGGATCTAATACCATCAAAAGAGAATCACGGTATTTTTGAATTTGCTGCATGTATTGAACACTATAACTATTGGCGGCATAATGCTCAAAAAATTCACGATAAGCTACATAATAATTAGGAAGCAATGTTTTTGACAATGTCTTTTTATCAATGCTTTTTATAAGTGCTTCAGATTCCCGATACTTTCCCGAAGAAGAATAAAGCGTAACCAATTGTATTTTGGCTAAATTTAGCAAGTCTTTATTTTGAAGTTCTTCGGCAATTTTCAGATTCTTTTCTACATAAAAGATAGCCGAGTCTGAATTGAATTTTTGATATTCTGTGTATAACGTTTTGTTGTAGTTGTACTCCTGCTCCTTCGTTAAATCATCAGACTTGATTTTTTTGAAGTTTAAAATGCGTTCTTCTTTCAGCTGAACATAGCGCTGTTTGTTTTTTAAGGCATCATTTAGCTTATCCAAAATAGTATCTGTACTATCTGACGCATGAACCGGGTTACCTAAAAGAACCAATAAAAGAAATAACAAACAATTTTTCAAACTGAATAGAAATAAATGATGCTTACAAATATAGTAAAGTGATGCCATTAATCTGAATTATTTATAAAGAACACTTTTTACGAAAACCTCAAATTCGTAATAAAAAAAATAGAAAAAGTCCCTGTTAAAAAAATCATTTTAAAGGAATCTTCACAATGTTTTTCTAATTTTGTTAGAACATCCTCTTAATTAAAACTTACATCAACATGCCACATTTTGTAATTGATTGTTCCGAAAACGTAATCCGATTAAAATCTGCTGAAGAAATTATACAAGAAGTTTTTAATGCTGCTTTATCAACCGATCTTTTTATTGCTTCTGAAATTAAAGTCCGTATCAATCCATTTTCGTATTATAATAACGGAAATACATTAGACGATTTCATTCACGTATTCGGATATATTATGGAAGGCCGAAATACAGGTCAAAAAGCAAAATTATCAAAGGCAATCGTAACAAAATTAAATGAAATACTATCTGAAGTTCCACTGATTTCTATTAATATTAAAGATTTTGAGAATGCGAGTTATTTTAATAAAACTATGGTTTAAGGATTTAATGATATAACAAAAATTATATCACCAAAGCTTTGTTATAAAAAATAGCCACGAATTCACGAATGATTGCACATAAGTTTTTCAAAAGATTCGTGAATTCTTGGCTAAAAAAAAGCTTTGTCAAAGTTTAAAACTTTGACAAAGCTAAGATCTATTTTCTATACTCTATTTTCTATTTTCTATTTTCTATTTTCTCAATTAACAGCAATTGGTGCCGCCAAACAACTTTCCGGTATATCAAAAGCATTTACCAATGCCACTGCATCCGGGCGAATATCCCAGCAAAGCTGATTGACCATTTTACGGACTGCTTTGGTTTTTACCGCTTCCATATAACCATCTTCAAGATACCAGCCTTTGTTTTTTTCTAACTGCGAAAGCGCGTATAATTGATTCAGCTTCGTCAAAATTTCTTTTGATTTTTCATCCTGAACCGTTTTGATAGCGGCCTGAAATTGTTCTAAAACTACTCGTTCTAAATACGCCTGTGCGACATCAATCATTTGGTGCTGAACCACATTAAAAGCATCGTACGGCTCTAAACCTCCATCAACCAATTTCTTAATACGTTGCGCTGCGGAGGCCAAAATTGTTTTTTCTCTGTGAATAAAAGCCTGTAAGTGAAATTGATCATCCAGCAAATGTTCATCATCTGTTCTGCGGGTTGCTATCGGATTTTTTTCGGTAATAGCGACTTTAGCATTTTCATAGACATAATTGATAATTCCAAAAGAACCCATTTCGCCAAATGCTTTTCTGAATTCTGATAAACGATTTTTGGCGACTAACTGCATCAAAACAGTATTATCACCTTCAAAAGTGGTATAAATTTCGGTGTCGTTTTTTAAATCATCAATTCGGTTTTCAGATAAGTATCCTTTTCCGCCACAAGCCTCGCGGCATTCCTGCAAAATATCTCTGGTGCTCCAGGTAGAATACGATTTCATTCCGGCAGCCAAGGCCTCGATTTCCTGCATTTCATCTTCCGTTTTATTCAAAAATCTTTTAGTCAGATATTGCAAAGCAAAATGAACCGCATATGTTTTTGCCAATGGTGGAAGTAAGCGACGTTGATGCATTCTGTAATTTAAAATCGGAACTTCTGAACCGCCTTCAGGGCCAAATTGTCGTCTTTGATCACTGTAACGAATCGCAATTGTCAATCCGGATTTGGCTGCAGCTAAAGCAGAACGCGGAATGCCAATTCTACCTCCAACCAAAGTTCCTAGCATTGTAAAAAATCGTCGGTTATCACTCGGAATCGGGCTTTCAAATTCTCCTTTCTCATTGACAGAAGCAAAACGATCCAGCATATTTTCTTTCGGAATAACAACATTATCAAATGAAATCGTTCCGTTATCAACGCCATTTAACCCCATTTTATGACCGCAATCGCCAATTGTAATACCGTCTAAAGTATTTCCGTTTGTATCACGCAACGGAACTATAAAAGCATTTACACCGTAATCATGATTATCAATTATTAATTTAGCGAAAACGGTTGCCATTTGTCCATGAACTGCGGCGTTACCAATATATTCTTTTTGTGCATTTTTGTTGGGCGTATGAATGGTAAAAGTCTGCTCATTATGATTGTAAGTTGCTGTAGTTTCTAAGCCTTTTACATTTGAACCGTGATGTGTTTCGGTCATCGCAAAACAACCCGGAATTTTCAACGAACCAATATCTTTTAAGTATTTAGCATAATGTTTCTCGGTTCCGAGCGATTGAACGCTCATTCCCCAAAGACCAAACTGAACACCAAATTTTATCACTAAACTCAGATCATGATAACTCAAAGTTTCCATGATTGCAAAGTAATCTTCTACGTTTCCTCCACCGCCATATTCCTTCGGATACGCCATACTTCCTAAGTTTTCGTCGGCTAAAATTTTACACCACTTATAAACAGTTTGTCTGTAAACAGTAATGTCCGTGGAAGTTTCATAAGCGAATTCAGGTCTGGAAATAACTGTTTTTACTTTTTTGATGATGGCAGCTTCTTTTCCATCTAAAAGCTCCGTTATTTTCTGAATATCAAAATTCGACGTAGTTTGAGAATTGGCCGTAAAAGAACTGGCTTTTGTTTTGAAGTTCTGAATTACTTCCTCCCCTAAAATTCCAAGATCATTTTCAAGCTTTGTAAACTCAGGTTTTATTGTTGAAATGTCTACATCTTTTTCAGAAAGTGCCTCTGCAATATCAAAAATAGATTTTATAGATGATTTATTATGAATGCTTTTCTCTATATCCAGTTTCCATTGTGCGAGTTCATTTCGCGAAGGCGGATTTGAAATATCTACTTTAGAAAGAAGCTTTTCTTTTTCTTCGGGCGAAAGCCACACTAGTGTTTTGATAAATTCCCGAATCGTAGCAAACTCTTTTTGAGTTAACAAATCATCGGACCACACTAAATAGAACAAAGGTATAAAGGCTTGGAGCTTGGTATTTTTCATAAGAATATAAAATCGGTTTAGGATTAAAGTTTTAAATATTGCTCAATAAAAAAGCAGGAATGAAAATACTCATTCCTGCTTTAAGATCCTGTTAAGATTCTGGTAATTTTATTTTTAAACCAATAAAAAGTATGCAAATTACATTTAAATAGAATCTTTAGACGACAGGGTATATTTCTGTTTTAACGCAAAAATATGGTGTGAATTAAAAACGATAACTGCTATAAAAATAATGCTGTAGGCTGCAATTTGTAAAGCACTAATGTGTTCATGAAAAACAAAACTTGCCAAACAAAAAGCTATCATTGGATTGATGTTTAAAAGCATTCCGACTGTTGATGAATTAATACCTGAAAGTGCGTAAAGATTCAGAAACAAAGGAAATATGGTAAATAAAATCGCAATGGTTTCGATACAGAAATAAAACTTAAATTCCGTTGGCACCGGCCCGCTATATGCCGGATAAAAAGGCAATAAAAATAAGGCTGCCAAGGTAATATGAAACGTTAGCGTAATAAACTTATCAAAACCTTTATTGATACGCTGGCTTACTAAATAAGAAGCGTACGTCAGACCAATAATAATACTGAAAAACATATCCATTATTGCTGTGTAAGACAATAACAAACAACCAGAAACACTCAGTCCGACAGAAATCCATTGTGTTTTGCTTAGTTTTTCTTTTAAGAGAAAATAAGCCAATAAAGTGGTCAAAATTGGACAAACCAAATACGCCAGCGATGTTGCTTTTACACTTACATGATTCATCACATAAATAAACGTGAACCAGTTTAACATCAGAAAAACACTTCCGCCAATATTCAATAAAACCGCTTTTTGCTTTTCTGAAGCTGACAATGCTTTAAAAATTGAAACCGTTTCTACTACTTTTTTTCTCTTAAAAGTAAAAACAATTAACAACATCAAGATACTACAACTAAAGACGCGGTAAAATAAAATATCTAAAGAAGGATATTCATGTATAGGCTTTAAAGCCAAACTAAAAAATCCCCAGATTGCAAAACAAGTTATGGCTGCTATGTAATATTTGGTTGTTTTCACGATTACTTTTTGTTTAGTTTTCTATTAAAGCAAATTTCTTAAAAATAAAACAGCAATACAGATACAGTTTTTGTAAATTGCACCATAACAGTTTTTTTTTATGAAAAATTCGAATTACTTATATCTTCAGTTTGCTGATCGCATCGAAAAGCAAATAAAATCGGGCGTTTTAAATGTTGGTGATAAGCTTCCTTCAATACGTGAAGTTTGTGCCGAGACAGGTTACAGCATGAGTACAGTAAGCAAAGCCTATTATGAAGTCGAAAGCAGATCATTGATTGAATCAAGACCACAATCTGGCTATTACGTGAGTAATACTTCGGCCAGGATTATTACAGAACCTACTCCAAGTAGTCCCGTTTTAAAATGTCAGAATATTGATCGTGAAGATTTGATTGATCAGGTGTATGGCAATATGACGGATAAAAATATTACGATGCTCTCGTTGGGATTTCCATCAAATGAACTTCTTCCTATTGCTAAATTAAACAAAGGGATTATTCAGGCGACGCGTCAGCTTCCCAATAGTGGCACAAGTTACGAACAGGTACAGGGAAATCTTAATTTGAGAAAAGAAATTGCCCGTTGGTCTTTTACCTGGGGCGGTTCGTTAACGGAACATGACATTATTACCACTCCGGGCTGCACAAGTGCGATATCACATTGTTTGATGACGCTGACCAAACCCGGAGATACTATCATTACGGAGAGTCCTGCCTACTTTGGAATTTTGCAATTAGCTAAGTCATTAGGTTTATATATAATGGAATTGCCCACAAATATGACCACCGGAATTGAACTCGAAGCTTTAAAAAAAGCACTTGCGACAAAAAAGATAAAGCTCTGTTTGTTGATGAGTAATTTCAGCAATCCGTCCGGAAGTATGATGCCAGTTGAACATAAAATGGAAGTCGTTAAGTTGATGGAATTTTACGATGTTCCGTTAATTGAAGATGATATTCACGGTGATTTGTATTTTGGCTCCAGCCGACCAACCAATTGCAAAACCTATGATGAAAGCGGCATTGTACTTTGTTGCAGTTCTGTCTCTAAAACGCTGGCTCCTGGCTATCGCGTGGGCTGGGTTTCACCTGGAAAATTTAAAAAACAAATATTACGCAATAAAATTTACCATACACTCTCCTCACCTACTATTACACATGAAGTTGTGGGCGATTTCCTGAAAAATGGACGTTATGAAAATCACCTTCGAAAAATTCGACAAATCCTGAACCATAACTGTAATAATTATATCAATACAGTTTTAGAATCTTTCCCAGCCGGAAGTAAGGTAAGTCAGCCAGAAGGCGGATTTTTTCTTTGGATTGAATTAGACAAAAATATAGACACAGCGGCATTTTATCATTTGGCCATGAAACACAATATTAGCTTTGCACCAGGAAGAATTTTCTCTTTTCAGGATCAATTCTCCAATTGCATGCGTTTGAGTTTTGGCTTGCCATGGACTAACGAATTACGAGAATCAATCAAAACACTAGGAAGACTGCTGCATCATTAAAATAGAAAACCAGACAACAATTACGCTGTCTGGTTTTAACAAAATCAAAATCCAACATTAATTACAAAACAAAATAAGCGTCTGCTTCCACTTTTTTTGTTTCCGGCTTAAGATCAAACTCTTTAATGATATCGAATTCACTTTGATATTCATTCAGCATTTGCATTATGTTTTTTTCTATCGTGTTTGCAATAGCAGTAACAGGTGTATCTGTTGGTCTGTTTTCAAATGGATCCTGCAGGTGAATTGCCATTCTTTCAATTAAAAAGAAAGCTGCAGCAATTGCTGTAATCAGCGGAATAGCAAACCAGCTCAGTACACTGGTTAATCCAAAAGGCAACAATAAAATAAACAGACATAATGTTAATCTGATATACATGCTGTATGTTGTTGGAAAAATGGTATTTTTAATTCTTTCACATTTACCCATATGATCACATAATCTTGATAAGGTATTATCAATTTCCACTTGCTGATACATATTTATGCTTTTCTCATTTTTAGCATTTCGAAGGTCTCTTGCATGCAGCATTAAAATTGCATTTGGAATATTTTGATGGTTTTTA
This sequence comes from Flavobacterium sp. LAR06, assembly GCF_041946075.1. Lineage (NCBI taxonomy): Bacteria > Pseudomonadati > Bacteroidota > Flavobacteriia > Flavobacteriales > Flavobacteriaceae > Flavobacterium > Flavobacterium sp. LAR06. Next base: position 193,077 of record NZ_JAUTYT010000008.1, read on the forward strand.
ATAAATTGCATTTCCTCGTCACTTACCAAACCTTTAAGGGGTTTTATAGCATCTTTATTTCGAAGTGCCTGACCTAAACTATAACACCATGCAATTTGTCTTTTGGCGAAATTTTCTTTGAATTCACTTGCTTCTACAGAAAAATCAGGGTCTTTATAAAATGTCAGTACCTGACGAATTAAGGTTCTTGAATCGTTTACAATTGCTCCCCAGACAATACGTGCTTCCCACCATCTGTCATAGGCCTGATTGGATTTAAAGGCTAATAATAAAGATATAATGGTTCCAATCATTGTTGGAATTGCAATTGGAATATCAACTGGCAGGTTGATAAAATAGTAATGAAAAATTTCGAATAATATCGTGTATGTAATTACTAGTGCTAATTCTACTTTAATTTTTCCGAGAACGTACCTCATTGGAATTCTTTTCTTTAATAACATATTTTCGGCTTTTAATTAAACTTATATTTATTTTGAAGGAATGAACCTTATGCTATTTCTTCATATAGTGATAAAACAGGAAGTCCTAATCTATCGTTGATATTTTCTTTTTTATTTTTTGTGAATTTGATTTTTTCGCCTTTACGTGTTTCAACTAACAAATCGATATCGTATTTTGAAATGGCTTCTGATAAATAAGGAGCAAATTCTTCGTAGTTATCATCAAATTTTGAGGTTTGGCTAACAATTTCAAAAGAGAAATTGGCACTTAAGTACTGCTGAACATCTTTTACATGCATATTAGCATTACCGTTTTCTATGTAAAGTGCTTTATTAAAATCTTCTTTGAATTCTTCGTTTCCTAAATGCAAAATCGGGCATTTTTGATTTCCTGCCAATTGTATCAGATATTGATGAATTCGTTTTGTTTCTTGTTTATAAGAATTTGGCAGAACAACTAATTTCACATCAAAAGCTTCAATAATTCCTTTAAAAATTGGAGCAGAAAGTCCGTATTGATTGTGAATTTTTATTTTGCAGTTTGGAGTATGCTCTATAATATATCTGCAAGTTTCAAGAACTAATTCCTGGCTTGAGGTAAGACTAACTCTCATTTCGCGCAAAAACTGTGATGATGAAAAAGTATCAGGAGTATCTGAAACCATCATTAGAATAATCTCACAATTAGTATTTTTTGCCTGATTAACAGCTGATTTTACAGCGCTGATAGTATCTTCTTCTAAAGTCGTTGGTATAAGGAAATTTTTCATATGTATAATTGTTTAGTTTATACATACAAAATAACTACTCGTATATTAGAAGGTTCTTAATCTAAAATTAGAATTTCCTAAGATTCAACATTAGAATTTCTAATGTTGGCTTTTTTGGTATTGTCTTTCTTAAAAATGATTGTTACAATCGTTCCTTTATTCTGTTCCGACTGTACTTGTATTTCTCCATCGTGCATGCGGATAATCTTAGAAGCCAAAGGAAGTCCTAAACCGTAACCAATATATTTCGCTGCAATTTTCCCTCTAAAGAAAGGCTCATATAAATGTGGAATATCTTCTGGCGGAATTCCGATTCCGATGTCATTAATACTGATTTTAATCCAGTCTTTATTAGCAGAAAGCGTCACAAACACTTCATTATTATCTGAATATTTAACTCCGTTTGTAATAATGTTATTGATTGCCAATTCTAAAAGAGGCTTATTACACGGAATTAAAAGTAAATTAGAATCTTTGGGAGCAAAATTAAGTTTGATGCTAACACGGTTGTCCGGATAAATTTTATCCAGATCCGATTTTACATCCATTAATAACTCATCAATTCTGGCAATATCCAAAACTTGTTTTTTTCCGTCGTAACCGGTTTGTGTTAACTTCAACAAACTTTCAGTTAAATTTCCTAATCTTGAAGCCTGGCTGTAAATATTCTCCAATGACTGAATATATTCCGGAACTGCTCTTTCTTTCAAAAGCATAATTTCAGACTCGGCAATAATCGTAGTAATTGGTGTTTTTAATTCGTGGGAAGCATTATTAATGAAGTTAGCCTGAATTTCAAAAGAAGTTTCCAGTCGGTCGAGCATATCATTAAAGGTATGCGTAAGATCTGATATTTCATCAGAATTTTTAACTTCGGGTAATCTGTTATGAAGATTAGAAGCACTAATTCTGTTTACTTCTTTTGTAATTCTTGCCACCGGATTAATAACTTTTTTAGCCAAAAAACGCCCCAAAAAGAAAGCCAGAATCACAAAACCGATTCCGCCAAAAAGCAATATTTTCACGATATAAACTGTCGTGGTTTTCCCTCTTTTGTCACGCGCACCAACGATAACAATATATTTTTGATTGTTCTCTGTAAAAATCTGGCCTAAGTAATATTTACTATTTACCTCAAAATAGTCTTTTCCGGTTTCCAGAATGTTGGAGTAAAACTCATTTGGTAAATTCAGTTTCGTATTATAATCAAAACTATTGGCACTGTTTATTTTAAGAACATATTCTTCTTCTTCAATAAGTTCTTCCAGTCCATTTTTTTTAAGATTGCTATAGTATTTTTTCTTTTCGGGATCATTTTGAAAATGAATTGAAGCCACGATTTTAGCTCTGTCTTCTAAACGTTTCAGGAAATGATATCGATTATTTTCACGAAACAATACAAAAACTAAAACACATAATAGCAATGTACTAAAGGTAGAAAGGGCAACATAAGTAAAAGTAATTTTTTTTCTTATATCCATTTTATGGCTGTATAACATAACCTAAACCTTTCATGGTATGAATTAGTTTGGTTGTGTAAGGTTTGTCTATTTTTTTTCTTAGGTAATTAATATAAACATCAACAACATTGGTATTCATATCAAAATTAATGTCCCAAACATTATCTAAAATCTGATCACGCGATACAATTCGGCCTGTATTTTTGGCTAAATAATATAATAACTTAAACTCCTTAGCAGTTAAAACAATTGATTCTCCGTTTCTCTTAACTGTTTTTGATTTACTATTTATTTCTAAATCGCTGATGATAATGGAATCTACTTTTTCAGTTTCCTGATTGGCTCTTCTATTAAGTGCATTTACTCTTGCATCGAGTTCACCAAATTTAAAAGGCTTCACCACATAATCATCTGCGCCGGCATTTAATCCCGTAACAATATTTTCAGAGGTTCCAAGCGCTGTCAATAGTAAAACCGGCACAAAATTTTTGTCGGCTCGCAATCTTCTGCAGATTTCAATACCGTTTATATCCGGTAACATCACGTCTAAAATTACCACATCAAAAGTATAATTCTGAATCATTTCTAAAGCCGTTTTACCATCAAGAGCAACGCTAACATCATTGTTGTTTTCAGCGAATCCTTTACGTAAAATAGATAAGAGATTTGGTTCGTCTTCGACTATGAGTAATTTCATTTGAATAATTGTATTAGTCACAAAAATAAGGATTGAGTTTAAAAATCTAAATCTCAATCCTTATAAATTATGATTTTATTATGAACAGTTGAACGAAGAGAATTTTAGATTTTAGATTTCAGAATGTAGATTTCGAATCTTGCTATCTTGAATTAGGTTTAGAATTTTTCTCCCTCATTCAAATAAAATCCATTGAAATTGTTTTAGAAAGTTTCGCCGGCGTTTAAATAGAATCCTTTAGAACTATTCCCCCACGCCTGATCAACAATCAAATTGGTGCGGGTTGCTTTGTCTATTAAAATACGCAAACCTACACCTGCCGCAGGTTGAACGGAATGGAAAAGATTTGTATTAGTTTCCGGATTGCTTGTAGTTACAAAATTCGTAAATACAACTCCGCTGAACATTTGATTGCACGTAATTGGAAACCTGAATTCGCTGGCCAGATAAACTAAGTTTGTTCCTCTGAATAATCCCTGCGTATACCCTTCTCCGCTTCTACTACGCTGATCCCAACCAATGGCAGGTAAATTTAAATAAGGAACTTTTCCGCTGGTTACAAATTGCCCATAGGTCCAAAGAGCCAGGATATAACGTTCATTTTTTTTAGAAAGCGGAATAAAATTGCGATATTCTGCAAAAACCACATTGCTATTATCCTGATTTTTAAACAATACCGGATTAATACGATAATTTAAGTTAGCAAACCATCCACGAGTTGCATTGACCTGATTATCCCGCGAATCGTAAACTAAATTAAGACTCACACCTGTCAAAAAATACTCCAGATTATCAAACCCATACTTTTGACTATATTCATAATGATAAGTAGTTTTTCCGTTTGCCAAATCTAATTCTTTATCTAGGATACTTGAATACCAGTCGATATTGATACCGCCACCAACATAAAAATTCTTCTTTACTTCAAAAGAAGCAGTCTGGTGAAATTTAAAATAATTATAATCCATAGCTTGTGCTATCGAATCTATGCTGAAGCCTGGTTCTTTGTCCCTGGCGGGCGGAATGATATTGGTTCCTAAACCATAATTGGGTTGTGAAAATATATATAAACGATAATCACCACTTAAGAAGATCTTATTGTTTTTTAATAAAATATTGTTTTTGATATTTACCAGCCATTGCTTTTTTGTGGTGTAGGTTATTCCAACATTGGCAATTGAATATTTATCGGCTTTTTCTTTTCCCTTGAAAGTATATTGCGCAACTGCACCAAAAAAGAATCCGGTAGCAGGCTGGGAACCAATAGCCGGAATAACTAAAAAAAAGCTGTTTTTTATAGGCTTAACAACATAAACTGAATCTTTCTTTTTAAAGATTTCTAATATTGTTTTGGGAGGACAAATTTCAGGATTAATAGAGTCCTTTTGAGCGATTGATACAAAATGTATAAAAAACAATAACACTAAGATTTTATATTTCTTCTGAAAGCAATTATTTTTTAAAAATTTTACCATCTGAAAGTCTTATTTTTGGAAATAATGATTCAATCTTATTGTAAATATAAGTCTTATTTTCAACATTTTACACTAAAACGCTTTTAAATTAAAAGGATAACTTCCATAACAAGCTAAAAATTTAAGATTCAAAATTCGTCAATTATTAGGGTAATCAGTATCTTTTCACCCTCAAATAATCATCAAAAAATAACATTGAAAAAAGACGCTGAATATTTTCTTGATAAAGAATACAATTCCATTATTTATGGTAGAGACGAAGCCAATTTCAAGGATTTTGAATGCTGTATTTTCAATAATTGCAACTTTTCTGCCTGTACTTTTTTAGCCGTTACTTTTATTGATTGTGTTTTTAATGACTGTATTTTTAATGAAGCCAAAATAAATTATGTTGCTTTTAGAACTGCTACTTTTAATCGTTGCGAAATCAAAGAAGTAAATTTTGCTATGTGCGATAAATTGATTTTCGAAATCCATTTTTATGATTGCGTTCTGGATTTTTCTAAGTTTTATACCTTAAAAATAAAAGGAACAACATTTACCAATTGCAGCCTCATTGCAGTCGATTTTATGGCCACAGATCTCACCAGCGTACTTTTTGATAATTGCGATTTATACCGTTCTGAGTTTGACAAAGCCATCGCTAACAAAGCCGATTTTAAAACAAGCTATAACTACACTATTGATCCGTCAAAAACAAAATTGAAGAAAGCTGTTTTTGCTTTGAAAGAGGTAAAAGGCTTACTGTTTAAGCATGATGTTGTTGTAATTTAAGGTCATAATAAAAAACCAGTAAAAAACTGATTCCTTATTATTACATTTTTTACCTAGTAAATTATTTACTCCTTTATTTTTATATTTTCAGCTATATTTTTGTATTCATTAAAATGAACATATTTTTTGGAAATATCTGTTCCTACCAATTTAATTATACCTTTTGGCGTTTGTTTTATATACTGATAAATTTTCATCTCCTTTTCTTCGAAAATTCCAAACATTTCTACCTTTACAATTTGGCTTTCTCCTTCTTTATATTTCATTTCAGAAATTATCTTTATTTTAATATTTTTCTCTTTATAAATATTATTTCCATACTTATAAATCAATTTATCGCTGTAAGCTTTTAAATCAAAATCATGAAGATTATTTGGTAAAAATCCAATTGAAAAATTATTTGTGTAGATCCCATTTCCTGTCATTTTTTCTTTTCTGATAGTATATACACTAACATTACTTATGATATTTAACAATTGAAACTCTGAATTTTTTAGATCAACATCATAAAATAAATTATCATCAATATTTACTTTTATTTCTTTATCGTAATATGTACTTAAAACTAAATCAATAATTTCTTCTCTTTCTTTCTCATCATTTTGAAAAACTCCAACAACTAAAACAGAAAAGGAAGTATCTCCGAATGAAAGAATTATTTGTTCGGAATCCTGCCCTTGAGGAGCAAGCCCACAAAAAGCATCATAACTTCCTAACTTAAACTCTTTCTTTGTTCCTATTCTTCCGCCTTGCTTTTCTAATTCGTTTATTTTACTAATTACATTTGGAATTACCTTATAATAGTTTTGATTTAGAATTTCAATAACCTGAAAGTAATTTTTAGAATCTTTTTGAAATCTTTTTAACTCCTTATAGTATATATAATCTTTAGACTCATTTATTAATATTTTTGTTCCTTTTACATTTACTTTATTTTCAATGTTCGAAATTTTAATTTCATCGAGAATATTTATTGACTGACCAGAAGTTTCACAGCTATAACTTAAAAACATTAATAAAAACAATATAACTGTTTGCTTCATTACTCTTACTTATTATATTTCAAAATAATATTTTACAACTTCTTCTCCATAACATAATCTTCCATCAAATAGCCATTTCCTATTTCGATATCAATTTCTTCAACAACTTCAAAACCTATTTTTTTATAAAAACCTAAAGCGTTATTAAATCGGTTAACATTTAAAATTAATGCTGTTGAATTATTGTCTAAAGCTAATTTTCCAATTTCATCAATGACCTTCTTACCAATTCCTTTTCCTTGTGTTTCAGGCAAAAGATATATTTTATGAATTTTGGTTGCAGTTTTGTCACTGTAATTATGTTCTATTCCAATAAATCCTAAATTAGTTTCACCTTCATAAATCATATAAAATAATTGCTCTTTTTTATGGTATTGAAGCGTTAGAGCCTCATCAGAATAAAAAAGATCCAACATATAATCTAATTGTTCTTTTGATAGAATTTCGCCATAAGTAATGGGCCATGTTATATGTACTATATTTTGAATTAACTTAATATCACTAATCTTTGCTTCTGAAATTGTAATCATATTGTATTTAAAATGGTTATATTATTTAGTAAAAACCTGATTTTCCTGTTCGCTTACGCGGATGAATGTTGTTCGTTTGGTAAGTTCTTTTAAACGTGAAGCACCAACATAAGTACAAGCACTTCTTAGACCTCCCAAAATATCCAAAACTGTATTGATCACTTTCCCTTTAAAAGGAACCTGAACTGCTTTTCCTTCACTTGCTCTGTATTCAGCCACCCCACCAACATGTTTATCCATCGCAGTTGTCGAGCTCATTCCATAAAATTGTTTGAATTTCTCACCGTTAATTTCGATCAGTTCTCCTCCGCTCTCCGTATGTCCTGCTAACATTCCGCCTAACATTACAAAATCTGAACCTGCACCAAATGCTTTAGCTACATCTCCAGGCGTAGAACAGCCGCCATCACTGATAATGTGCCCGCCTAAACCGTGAGCAGCATCAGCACATTCGATAATCGCAGAAAGTTGTGGATAACCAACCCCTGTTTTTACACGGGTTGTACAAACAGATCCGGGACCAATTCCGACTTTTACAATATCAGCACCAGCCAAAAGTAATTCTTCGACCATTTCACCGGTCACGACGTTTCCGGCAATAATAACTTTATCAGGGTATTGTTTTCGGGTTTGTTTTAAAAACTGAACAAAATGTTCTGAATATCCATTTGCAACATCTATGCAAATGAATTTCAATAACGGATTTGCTGTAATAACTTGCCCGATTTTAGCAAAATCTTCTTTTCCAGTTCCTGTGCTTATGGCAATATAATTGTAAAAATCTTCTGCTTGATCTTTTAAAAAATCGTTCCATTCCTGAGGAGAATAGTGTTTATGTATAGCGGTAAACAATTTTTCTTTGGCCAAAACTTTCGCCATTTCAAAAGTTCCGACGGTATCCATGTTTGCAGCCATAATCGGAATTCCAGTCCAGATTGTGGTGCTATGCAAAAATTTAAAATTTCGTTCGAGAGAGACTTCAGACCGGCTTTTAAGCGTTGATCTTTTAGGTCGAATCATTACATCTTTAAATCCTAATTTCAAATCAGTTTCTATTCTCATGGCTTTAAATTTTCTGTTACTCTCAAAGATATTAATTTTGAAAATGACGGCTTTAAAATGAATAGGAAACTAATTATTCACTTATTAACAATTATTCAATTTTAGATTTTAGATTGTTGATTTTAGATTATTTAAAAATTCCACAGAGGTTCACAAAGATTTTGCAGAGATTCACAAAGTATGAGAACCTTAAACTTGAAACAAAAAAAAAACTTACTACTTATTCTAAATACTTTACTTTTAAAAATCCAATTTTATAGTGAACCTGTAATGTGTCATTATTTTCTAACTTATATAAAGACTTCAAATTACTTTTTATTCTTAGCGAATCTATTTTATTTAATTGATCATCAAAAGAAATAAATTCACTTCTCTTATCATAAATATGAAATACCTTATTCTCATCATTTCTTAAAACAACATAATCTTTACTAATTTCTTCAACTTTTATTTTTGAATTAAAATACAGAAGAACATCATCTGTCAATCGTTTCGAAAAAAAGACAGTAAATAAAAAAAGTATTGAAGTACCTAAAAAGAAAACTCTATTGACTACTTTTCCTTTGAATCCTATTACTATTAAAATTACAACCAATATTGATGGTAAAATAAAGAATAATTCCATGATTCATTTTTAAAAGTAGCAACGTCATTATAAAAATACTTTTCCTTAATATATGGATCTAAAAAAAAGAATTGCAAAATAATTAGAACTCCAATTACTAAATATGCTATTAAAGTAGATTTTGACAGTTTCATTAATATGCACTTTTATTAATTAGTTTAAAATCATTGATTTTTACCCATGAATCGTTTCGCCTTTTCCATAGTTTGAAATAATCGATTCTTCGTAAGCAAGCCATTCTCTCCAACGCTTCTCAACGTCGATTCCCACTCCGTATTTTCTTGCGTAGGTAATGAAAGTGGTATAATGTCCAGCTTCGCTTTCCATTAGTTCTCTGTAAAAAACAGCTAATTCTTCGTCCTGGATATTTTCAGATAAAACTTTAAAACGCTCACAGCTTCTGGCTTCAATCATGGCAGAGAACAATAATCTTTCAACAAGACCAGAAACACGGCTTCCGTCACCGCTTTTCTTCATATATAAATAGAGTTCATTTACATAATCGTCTTTGCGTTCGCGACCTAATTTTAATCCTCTTTTGATGATTATATTGTGAACCTGTTCAAAATGATCGATTTCTTCTTTGGCTAAAGCCAATAAATCTTTCACCAAATCCTGATGCTCTGAGTTATTAGTAATAATCGTAATCGCATTTGTTGCAGCTTTTTGCTCGCACCAAGCATGATCCGTCAGGATTTCCTCAATATTTTTCTCTACAATATTTACCCATCTTGGGTCTGTTGGCAGTTGTAATCTTAGTACGCCCATTTTATAAGTCTTAAAGTTAGAAAGTCATAAAGTTGTAAAGTCAAAAAAAGTCGAAGATCAAAACTAAAATAGAATTACCTTCCATTTCAAGACTTTCGACCTTCGACTTTAAGAATTTATGACTGATTTTTAGTATACGAAAATCGGTCTTTCGCTCATCATTTCGTTTACTTCGTTAGCTACTTCTTCGATAACTGCTTCATTTGTGTGATCAGCAAGAACTTTATCAATTAAAGCTACAATAGTTTCCATATCTTCTTCAACTAAACCACGAGTTGTGATTGCAGCTGTTCCAACACGTATTCCAGAAGTTACAAATGGTGATTTATCATCAAATGGAACCATATTTTTATTTACTGTAATTTCAGCCTTTACTAATGCATTCTCTGCTTCTTTACCAGAAATATTTTTATTTCTTAAGTCAATAAGCATCATGTGGTTATCCGTTCCGCCAGAGATGATTTTGTATCCTCTTTTTACGAAAGCATCGGCCATAGCGTTTGCATTTTTTTGCAATTGCATAGCGTAAGTAAAGAATTCATCTTTTAATGCTTCACCAAAAGCAACAGCTTTAGCAGCGATAATGTGCATTAAAGGTCCACCTTGATTTCCAGGGAAAACAGCAAGATCTAATAAAGAGGACATCATTCTGATTTCTCCTTTTGGAGTTGTTAATCCTTGTGGATTTGGAAAATCTTTCCCCATCAAAATCAAACCTCCACGTGGTCCACGTAAAGTCTTGTGAGTTGTTGTAGAAACGATATGACAATGTGGAATTGGGTCATTCATCAATCCTTTAGCAATTAAACCTGCAGGGTGAGAAATATCAGCAAATAAGATTGCACCTACACTATCAGCAATTTCTCTGAAACGAGCAAAATCCATATCACGAGAATAAGCAGAAGCTCCAGCGATAATTAATTTTGGCTTTTCTTTACTTGCAATTTCCTGAATTTTATCATAGTCTAAACGGCCCGTTTCAGCATCAACACCGTAAAAAACAGGACGGTATAAACGACCTGAAAAGTTTACCGGAGAACCGTGAGTCAAGTGACCACCGTGAGATAAATCGAATCCTAAAATAGTATCACCAGGATTTAAACATGCATGGTAAACTGATGTATTTGCCTGAGAACCTGAGTGAGGTTGTACGTTTGCGTATTCAGCACCAAATAATTCTTTGGCTCTGTCAATCGCAATTTGCTCAATAACGTCAACTACTTCGCAACCGCCGTAGTATCTTTTGCCAGGATATCCCTCAGCGTATTTGTTAGTTAAAACAGAACCAGCTGCTTCCATTACTTCGTCACTTACAAAGTTCTCCGAAGCGATAAGTTCTAATCCGTGAATTTGTCTGTCTTGTTCCTCTAGTATAAGGTCAAAAATTTGTTCGTCGCGTTGCATTTTTTCGTTTTTCGTTAATTTGATGCAAAAATACAAAAAAACGTTTGTGATACTGTTAGATTATGATATATTTGACATAGAATTTTTCAACAAATAATTAACATACACATGCCAATAACCGCCAACGATACCAAAAGAAAATCATGGTTAGAAGTACCAGAAAATAGTGACTTCCCTATACAGAATATTCCTTTCGGTGTATTTCTTACCAAAGAAAATGTCGTTACAGTAGGAACAAGAATTGGCGATTACGCTATAGATTTAGGGGCTTTACAACAATTAAACTATTTTGAAGGAATAGATTTAACTGATGATATGTTTATGCAGGACACGCTAAATGATTTTATTTCTGACGGAAAAAAAACATGGCGATTAGTTCGAAACCGTATCGCAGATATATTTGACGCAACCAATCCACAACTTAGAGATTCAACAAAAGATCGCGATATTGTTATTTTTAAAATTGATGATGTAGAGATGCAATTACCCGTTTTAATTGGCGATTATACTGATTTCTACTCAAGTAAAGAACATGCTACCAACGTTGGAAAAATGTTCCGTGATCCTGAAAATGCCTTATTACCTAACTGGTTGCACATTCCGGTAGGTTACCATGGAAGAAGTTCTACTATTGTTCCATCCGGAATTCCGGTACACCGACCAATGGGACAAACTTTACCGGCTGGAGAAAAGTATCCTGTCTTTGGTCCATCTCGTTTAGTAGATTTTGAACTAGAAACAGCTTTTATTACAACTGACGTCAATGTTATGGGAGAAAATATCCCAACATACGAAGCTGAAGATTATATTTTCGGAATGGTTTTATTGAATGACTGGAGCGCACGTGATATCCAGAAATGGGAATATGTGCCACTAGGACCATTCTTAGCAAAAAACTTTGCAACCTCAATTTCTCCATGGATTGTAACTATGGACGCTTTAGAACCTTTTAGAACTAAAGGTCCTAAACAAGATCCGTCTCCGCTTCCTTATTTACAGACAAAAGGAAAAAAAGCTTTTGATATTCATTTAGAAGTTTCAATTCAACCTGAAAATCAAGAGGAAGAAACTGTAGTTTCTAAATCAAATTTCAAATATTTGTATTGGTCAATGGCCCAGCAATTAGCACATCATACTTCAAACGGATGCCGTGTTAATTCTGGTGACATGATGGGTTCCGGAACTATTTCTGGTCCTACTCCTGACAGTTTTGGTTCTATGTTAGAATTAACCTGGGGAGGAAAAAACCCTATAAAACTTAAAGACGGTAGCGAACGTAAATTTATCGAAGATAATGATACCGTTATTATCAGAGGTTTCTGCGAAAATGCAGAAGTAAGAATTGGTTTTGGAGAAGTTGCCAGTCAACTTTTACCTCCGTTTATCAGACAATGAAGAGAAGATTCAATACATTAATTTTTAATTATGCAAATAAAAAAAAGCTTGTTAGTTTCGTTCTAACAAGCTTTTTTTTTATGGTTTTGAATCTCGCAAAGACGCAGAGTCGCAGAGTTTAAAATTATTAAAAAACTTAAAAAGAAAAACTTTGCGACTCTGCGTCTTTGCGAGATTATTTTAAAACTTACGCCGGAATCTGCTGGCTTAAACAATGTAATGTTCCGAATCCCCAGATGAAATCGATACAACTAATTCCGATCACTTCTCTGTCCGGGAAACATTCTGATAATATATTCAAAGCTACACGATCATTACTATCATTAAATGTCGGAACTAAAACACATTTATTCAGAATTATGAAATTAGCATAACTCGCCGGTAATCTTAAATCTTCAAAATCAACACGTTTTGGCATTGGTAGCGCCACAATTGTTGGTGATTTTCCGTCTTCTAATTTGGCATTTTGTAAACGCTTTAGATTATCTTGTAATGGTTTGTAATTTGAATCGTTTTTATCCGTTTCTACGATCGTTACGATTGTATCTTCATTTACAAATCGGCATAAATCGTCGATATGTCCGTGTGTGTCATCTCCTTCTATCCCATCTCCAAGCCAGATTACATTGGTTACACCCAAATATTCTTTAAAAACAGCTTCGTAATCTTCTTTGGTAAAATTTTTATTTCTAACCTGAATTGTTGGATGCATTAAGCATTCTTCAGAAGTCAATAAAGTTCCTTTTCCGTTTACGTCTATCGCACCGCCTTCAACAATTACCGGTTTTCCTTTGTACATAACCTGAGTTAGCGGAACATCAATGAAATCGGCAATTTTACCAGGGACAAATTTATCTAACTGATAGTTTTTGTATTTTGCCCAACCATTAAAATTGAAATTCAAGGCTTCTCTTTTTAAACCATTTTTTACAATAATTGGTCCGGAATCACGCATCCAGCTTCTGTTTGTTTTATGAATAATAAACGAAACATTCGCAAGATTTACTCTTGCTCTTTCTAACATTTCGTTTACTTTTTCTTTTAGTTTTTCATCGGCTACGACCAAAAAAACCGTTTCAAAATTGGCTACTTTTTTAATAAATTCTACAAAAGCCCATTGAACAGCTTCGTATTTTCCTGGCCAGTCATTACCATTATGTGGAAAACACAATACAATTCCTTGTTGTTTTTCCCATTCTGCTGGAAATCTTCTATTATTTGTTGACATATAGAGGTTCTAAATTTGAAAGAGTACAAAGATAATCATTCAGAAGGATTATAAAACAGTCTATGGGAAATCCACCACAATTAAAACCAAAATATCTGATAAAAATTAAGTTAAAGATTAAATAATAAAGGCTTAATATACGGCCAAGATCTCCTAATTACTTTTGACAAAACTAAAACTAATAAAATGAAAAAAGTATCTATCTCATTACTAACTGCTCTTTTAATTATGACGAGTTGTAATAATGATGAAAATTCAAACAACGAACCGGAAGAAGTTGTCGTAAACGAAAATCCGGGAACTTTTAAAGAAATTGGTTCTATCACTATTGGTGGTGAAGCAGCTGCAGAAATTTCTACCTACGATGAGAAAACAAAAAGACTTTTCACTGTAAACAATAGCGGAACAAATCAAATTGATGTAATTGATATTTCAGATCCTAGTAAACCTGTTAAAATTGGTAAAATTGACTTAACTCCTTATGAAGGAGCTTCAAATAGTGTAGATGTTTATGACGGAAAATTAGCTGTTGCATTAGAATCAACCACAAACAAACAATCAAACGGAAAAGTTGTAATTTTTAACACGACAGATTATAGTTTAATTAAGCAAGTTACCGTAGGTGCACTACCGGATATGATTACGTTTTCACCTGACGGAAAATATATAATGACGGCTAATGAAGGAGAGCCAAATACAGATTATTCTCAGGATCCAAACGGAACTATTTCTATTATTGAAACTAGCACATATGCTGTTACAACTTTAGATTTTGCTTCTTTCGCCACTCAGGCTGAAACTTTGAAAAAGGACGGATTCAGAATTTCAAAAATTGCAAAAAGCTTCGCTCAGGATATTGAACCAGAATACGTTACTATTTCAGACGATTCTAAAACGGCTTGGGTTACTTTACAAGAAAATAATGGTGTTGCAAAAGTAGATTTAACTTCAAAAACAATTACGGCTATTTATCCTTTAGGATATAAAAATTACAATACAGCTGAAAATGCAATTGATGTAAGTGATAAAGATGATAAAATTGCTTTTAATCCGTGGAAAGTAAAAGGTATGTTTATGCCGGATGCTATCAGCCATTTTTCTGCTAATAACATTCCTTATTTTGTTACAGCCAATGAAGGCGATGCAAGAGAATATACAGCTAATACTGATATCAAAAGAATGAAAGACTTAGCATTAGACGCTACTGTTTTTCCCGATGCAGCAACTTTAAAATTAGAATCAAATTTAGGACGATTAAATCTTATCGCTGACATGGGAGATACTGACGGTGATGGTGATTTAGATGAAATGGTAGCTTTTGGAGCCCGCTCATTTTCTATTTGGAACGGAAGTACCGGAAAAATTGTTTATGACAGTAAAAATGATGTGGACAAAAAGACACAAGAACTAGGAACTTATGATGACAAACGTAGTGACGACAAAGGTTCTGAACCAGAGGCAGTAAAAGTTGTGAAAATGGGAAACCAGAATATTTTATTTGTTGGCCTTGAAAGATCTGATGCTTTCATGACGTATGATGTAACAAATCCTGCATCACCTCAATATTTACAAATAGTAAAGACGGGAGACGCACCAGAAGGAGTTTTATTTATTCCTGCTTCTAAAAGTCCCACAAAAAGAAGTCTTTTAGTTGTGAGTAGCGAAGGTGACGGAACCGTAAAAATCTATCAGCCAGATTTAAAATAAGTTTCAATCATCAATTTCAAGAAAAGGGTAAAAACTAATTTTACCCTTTTTTTTGTATCTAATATTGAGATTATTTTAACTTATTTACATAAAAAAATGCCAAAACGTGGGAATTATGTAAGAGCATATACAACACAATCTAAAAGTCTAAGCATAATTTTGTCATGAGTTTAAAATAAAAACCAACTTAATATTGAATATCATGAAAAAGAAATTAGCCTCCGTATCCCTATTAATACTGGCATTTGCAGCAAATGCGCAAAATATGGCAACTACAACACCACAGCCTTCTATAGATAAAGAACCTTACGACAAATGGTCTATCGAATTAAATGGTGGTGTTAACAAACCAACGAGAACAATGACTCCAGGTTACTCTACCGCAACTCTCAATCCTTTCCATGCAGATTTAGGTGTAAGATATATGTTTAATCCTAAATTTGGGGTAAAATTAGATGTTGGTTACGACCAATTTACAGAGAGAGATGACACACCAGATTTTGAAAGCCGTTATGTTAGAGCAAGTTTACAAGGTGTTGTAAACATTGGTAGAGCCTTAAATTTTGAAACCTGGACCAACACTATTGGTGTTTTGGCACATGGTGGTTTTGGAGTTGCTCAATTAAGTACTGAAACCGGATATGGCGGACAAGATTATGTGGGTCACGGAATTTTAGGATTAACAGGTCAGGTAAAATTAAGCAATAGAGTTGCTTTGACCGGAGATCTTACCGGAATTGTTAATGGAAGACAAAACTGGAACTTTGATGGAATGGGCAAAACAACGACAGGTTCATTTGATGGCGTTTTATTAAACGCTTCTGTAGGTCTAACCGTTTATTTAGGTAAAAATGGAAAACATGCTGACTGGGTTGGTGAAGAAGACAGAATCGATGAACTTGAGCAAAGAGTTGGTTTAATCGAAACTGGTCTTTTGGACACAGACAAAGATGGTGTAGCTGATTTATATGATTTAGAACCAAATTCAATTACAGGTGTTGCAGTAAATACAAAAGGACAATCAATCGATACAAACCAAAATGGTGTTCCTGATGAATTAGAAAGTTATTTAGACAAAACTTACGCTAAAAAAGGTGATAATAATCTAACAAACAATACTGTAGAAGAGTTGATTAATGGAGGTTACGTAAATGTCTATTTCGACTTTAACTCTTCTAAACCAACAAATGCTTCTTTATCTGGTGTTGATTTCTTAGTGAAATACTTAAAAAACAATCCAGGAAAATCAGCAGATATAATTGGATATGCTGACGAAATTGGAAATTCAAGTTACAACACTGAATTATCAAGAAAAAGAGCAGAAGCTGTGAAAAAAGTGGCTACAAATGCAGGAATCGATGCTTCAAGATTGAATGTAATTGCTAACGGAGAAGATACTTCTGTAAACAAAAATTCTAAAGAAGCACGTCAGATCGTGAGAAGAGTTACTTTCCAAGTGAAATAATCTCTATAAATATAAATGCAAAAGGCGGTTTCAAATTTGAAACCGCCTTTTTTATTTCCAATAAAAAAGGACAAATATAAATTTGTCCTTTTTCAATTATCGTTTTAACGTATTTAGTCGATTGCTCTCTTAGTAATATCGCCAAAAGCATCAATTCTTCTGTCTCTGAAAAATGGCCAGTTTTGACGTACATTTTCCTGTAAATCCAAATCAACTTCGGCAATTAAGATTTCTTCCTGATCGTGAGATGCCTGTGCTAAAATTTCACCTTGAGGTCCCGCGATAAATGAGGCTCCCCAAAACTGAATTCCGTCAGTTCCGTCGATATATTGTTCTAAGCCAATTCTGTTAGCAGCAGCAACGAAAACGCCATTTGCAACAGCATGTCCTTTCATTACATTCATCCAGGCGCCATATTGATTTTCTCCGTATTGCTCTTTTTCTTTTGGATGCCATCCAATTGCTGTGGGATAAAACAATACTTCTGCACCTTTTAAGGCAGTAATACGAGCAGCTTCTGGATACCATTGGTCCCAACAAATAAGGGTTCCAACTTTTCCTTTTTTAGTCTCTATAGCCTGAAAGCCTAAATCACCCGGAGTGAAATAGAATTTTTCGTAGAAATGAGGATCGTCCGGAATGTGCATTTTTCGGTACAAACCAGCTTCAGTTCCGTCTGTATCGATTATGTAAGCACTATTGTGATAAATTCCAGCCATTCTTTTTTCGAAGAAAGGAACAATGATTACCACCCCTAATTCTTTTGCCAATGCGCTAAAAGCAATAAAAGAAGTACTATACAATGGTTCTGCTAAAGCAAAATTATCGACATCTTCACTTTGGCAAAAATAATGACTGCTATATAATTCTGGTAATAAAATTACTTCTGCACCTTTATTGGCCGCATCTTTTACCCAACTGATACATTTTTTAAGATTATTTTCGGCAACGTCGTTCAGGTTTAACTGAATAACGGCTATTTTATATTTTCTTTTCGGCATGACATAAAATTTAGAGTGCAAAAATAGTAATTTTTAGAGGAATGACAAAAGGAACAAGTCTTACATAAAATTAAAAAAAATGAACTATTAGTTGTTTAATTTGCGAGTTTGGATTTGCGCATGTTAAACAGATTCTAAAAATATAAATTAACTCACTTTTACTCTATAATATTAAATAATCCCTAAATACAATTCTTTTATAATTTGACAATTGGATTTTTCTTATAGTATAAAGCTTAAAGGATTTATAATAAAAAAACATTTTTGCACAAATATTTTCTGCAAAAATGTTCTTTCTAAAACTATATCAGTTAAGAAATAAATTATTCACTGACAACCACAGTACGAGTAATAAATTCAGTTTTTGATTTTTTAAATTTGATTTCAAACGTACCTTTTTCAGTTGATTTGAATTTAAAGACTATAATCCTAGAAGTTGGGACCTGCCTCGAACAAGCTTCAGCAGGATATCTTACTTCCACTTGCAAACCTTTTACCTTATCAATTAATACTTCACTATATCGGTCGAATTGCCCGCATTCATTATCTGCTGTAAAAAAAATTTCATACGACAACTCGTCATTCACTTTTCCGCTTTCTGGGCCTCTAATTTCTGTTACAAATGCTGATTTGGTAGTTGACTTATCAATAGGCTGATCATCATCACTACTGCATGAAAAAAAAACTGTCACTAAAAATAATACTGACAAAATTATCTTTAATCTAAAACTCTTCATAAATAATAATTGTTAATTGTTAATTGTTAATTGTTAATTGTTAATTGTTAATTGTTATTATGAAGATAGTATATAATCAAAAAGGTTGCTTGAAAAAATGTTAAATAGTTTAACAAAAAAACCAAAACCATTATAAATTAATTATTTAATTAAGTTTTAATTTTTAGTCGGAAAGGCACCTCGATATACTAAATTCGTATGATGTTTAAAGTAGTAGATAAATAATATAAATTTCTTCTACTTTATGACAGTTTTAAAAGAAGTTACATTGATCAATCCACTACTCTACTAATTAAGCACAAACAGTATTCTACATTTGGTGGATTATTTTTAGTAAATTAAATTCAAAAAAAGACCATTTTGTATCAAGTATATAACTTCTCAAAATGATCTTTTTCTAACCTAAATTTATGACCTAAAAACTGTATTAATCAATAACCACTTTTGTTGTGATAAATTCAGTTTCAGATTTTCTGAACTTAATATCAAATGTTCCTTTTGCAACTGACTTGAATTTGTAAGTCGTCTTTTTAGGAGCTGGAACTTGTTGTGTACAAACTTCTGAAGGGTATTTTGCTTCAATCTGTAATCCTTTTACTGTACCAAGTGTCACTTCACTAATTTTATCAAATTCTCCACAAGCGTTATCTACCACAAAAGTTACTTCATAACTAAGCTCATCGTTTACTTTTCCGGTTGCTGGTCCTTTAACCTCTGTTACAAATGCAGCTTTGGCTACTGGGTTAGGAGTTTCTACTTCATCATCGTCGTTGTTGCATGAAATAACTGCCAATGATAAAAATAATACTACTAAAGCTGATTTTAATCTAAAACTTTTCATATAAAATAATAATTAATTGTTAATTACTATGAAGATGCGAATGCGTTGCATTGGTTGCTTTGGCTAAATGTTAAATATTTTTCAGAGTGCGTCAAACAACTACATATCAACACTTTGACAGATGAAAAAAAATTACGCAACTACCGTTATTTCTTATGAAAATTGAATTTTATACTAGCCCCGATTACTTCACTTAGCATTTATTTTTATCGGAGTTCAGTGAATTTCATTTGCAGCGGCATCCTTTTTAGCCGCTTTTTCAGCGGGTAAAAAGATACAAGTGGATAGCGGGACAGGTATTGTTTTGAAAACTGATTTTTCTGCTTCAAAAAAAAAAAAAAAACACTAGTCTTTCGACCAGTGCTTTTGAATATCTTTTAAAGGACTTAGATTACGCCTTAGTAGCTTTTTTAGGAAGTATCTTTTTTACAAGATTTACTATTACTAAAACTACAAGTCCTAAAGCCAGACCCACTACAAATTCTTTTATAATGTCAGGGAGGTAGATTTTAGTTGATAAATGATGAAAAAATGGAATATGATGCACGAAAATACCTCCGGCAACTAATAACAAAGCAATTGTACCAATAACGGTCAAACTTTTTATAATTAATGGAAGTGCTTTTACCAAAATATTACCAATAAATTTGGAGACACTTTTTTCTTTTTTACTAAACTTAATAAGTTTATAACCTGCTTCATCCATACGGACAATTAACGCTACAATTCCGTAAACGCCAATTGTTGCAATGACTGCAATGATAGAAACTACCACGATTTGCTGTGAAATAGGTTTACCAACTACCGTACTCAAAGCGATGATTACGATTTCGACAGAGAGAATAAAATCAGTTACGATTGCCGATTTTATTTTTCCTTTTTCCATTTCAAGAATTTGTTCTTCAGTAAAGGTTTCTTCCGTTATTCCTTCTGATTCTTCATGCGAATGCGGAAAGATAAACTCGTATATTTTTTCGGCTCCTTCATAGGCTAAGAACAATCCACCCAAAATCAAAACAACGATAATAGCAATTGGAAAAAAAGCACTTAATAAAAAGGCAATTGGTAAAATAATTACTTTGTTAAGCAATGATCCCTTACTGATTGCCCATAATACCGGAAGTTCTCTTGAAGAAGCAAAACCGGAAGCTTTTTCGGCATTAACAGCTAAATCGTCTCCTAAAATTCCTGCAGTTTTTTTTGCTGCAACTTTACTCATTACTGCAACATCATCCATAATTGCTGCAATATCATCTAATAGTACGAAAAAACCTGATGCCATTCTAATTGTTTTTTATTTGTGATTCCCTTTAATTTGGTAGCGCGAATCTACTACTTTTGATTTAATTTTCTGCTAAAAAATTAGCTGCATTGTCCTAAAAGAACCCAGATAATTACAAAAACTAAGATTGTTCCAAAACATCCTCCGCCTAATTTTTTTGCTCCGTAACCTGCGATTAATCCTCTAAAAATATTGTTCATAGTATTGGTTTTTAGTTATTTATTTAATTAAATATAATGATTTTTAAGTATCATAAAGTTGAGAATTTACTGAATCAATTATTTTATATGAATTTTAAAAAAAGTTTCATTATTCACGGGTATAGTTTTATTGCAAAAAAAACACCAGCGGTAAAACTGGTGTTTTTATTTTTTTTTTAAAAGATTTATTCTACAGACTGTGTTTGGTTTCTGAAAACCAATTTTCCGTCGAAAGCATCAATTAAAATAATACTGTCTGTTGTAATATTTCCAGCCAGAATTTCTTTAGACAATTGATTCAATACTTCTCTCTGAATTACACGTTTTACCGGTCTTGCACCAAACTCAGGATCATAGCCTTTATCTGAAAGATATTTGGTTCCTTCTGGAGTTGCATCCATTGTAATACCTTGTAAAGCCAGCATCTTGCTAACGCTCTTCAATTGTAAACTCACAATTCTAGAGATATTATCAACTGTTAATGGCGTAAACATTACGATTTCATCTATACGATTTATAAATTCCGGACGTACGGTTTGTTTCAATAATCCTAAAACTTCCACTTTTGCAGCTTCGGTTGCGGCTTCAACACTTCCTTTTAAGTTCTCAAATTTCTCTTGTATAATCTGACTACCCATATTAGAAGTCATGATGATAATCGTGTTTTTGAAATCCGCTAAACGACCTTTGTTATCTGTTAATCGACCTTCATCTAAAACCTGCAACAAAATATTGAAAGTATCCGGATGCGCTTTTTCTATTTCGTCTAACAAAATCACAGAATAGGGTTTTCTACGAACGGCTTCTGTCAATTGACCGCCCTCATCATAACCTACATATCCGGGAGGCGCACCTACCAAACGGCTCACACTGTGACGTTCCTGATATTCACTCATATCGATACGTGTCATCGCATTTTCGTCATCAAAAAGATATTCGGCCAATGCTTTTGCCAACTCTGTTTTACCTACTCCGGTTGTTCCTAAAAACAAGAACGTTCCAACAGGTTTTTTCATATCCTGCAAACCGGCGCGGCTTCTACGAACGGCGTCACTCACCGCTTCTATCGCTTCTTCCTGACCTACTACTCTTCTGTGCAATTCTTCTTCAAGATGAAGCAGCTTTTCTCTTTCAGTCTGAAGCATTTTCATTACTGGAATTCCAGTCCATTTTGCTACAACTTCGGCTATATCTTCGCGTGTAACTTCTTCTTTAATCAAAGAATTACCCGATTGATACTCCTGTAATTGTTTCAATAAAACATCCAAACGCTCTTGTGCTTCTTTGATTTTTCCGTAACGAATTTCGGCTACTTTTCCGTAATCACCATCACGTTCTGCACGTTCTGCTTCGTATTTAAAGTCTTCAATTTCTTGTTTTACAGATTGAATTCCGTCAACCACATCTTTTTCCGATTTCCATTTGGTATAGATTTCATTGCGTTCTTCTTTGAGATTCGCCAAATCCATTCCTAAAAT
The DNA here is from genome assembly GCF_041946075.1 of Flavobacterium sp. LAR06. NCBI lineage: Bacteria > Pseudomonadati > Bacteroidota > Flavobacteriia > Flavobacteriales > Flavobacteriaceae > Flavobacterium > Flavobacterium sp. LAR06. The sequence continues at coordinate 215,462 of NZ_JAUTYT010000008.1, forward strand.
CTTCAGTTTACTTTCTTCTTTTTCGCGTTTGATAGCTTCTATCTCGATTTCTAACTGCATTATTTTACGATCCAAAACATCTAACTCTTCTGGTTTTGAATTTATTTCCATTCTCAATTTAGAAGCGGCTTCGTCCATCAAATCGATCGCTTTATCCGGTAAAAAACGATTCGTAATATATCGTTGTGAAAGTTCGACAGCAGCAATAATCGCCTCATCCTTAATTTGAACTTTGTGATGTGTTTCGTATTTTTCTTTGATACCACGTAAAATCGAGATTGCACTTTCCGTATCCGGTTCATCTACCAAAACCTTTTGAAAACGACGCTCTAGTGCTTTATCTTTTTCGAAATATTTTTGATATTCATCTAAAGTTGTTGCTCCAATCGCTCTTAATTCACCGCGAGCCAAAGCTGGTTTCAGGATATTAGCAGCATCCATTGCACCTTCACCTCCACCCGCACCAACAAGGGTATGAATCTCATCAATAAACAAAACGATATCACCTTCGGCAGCGGTAACTTCTTTTACTACTGATTTTAATCTTTCTTCGAATTCCCCTTTATATTTTGCACCTGCAATCAAGGCTCCCATATCTAAAGAGAAAACGATTTTATCTTTTAAGTTTTCAGGCACGTCGCCATCAACAATTCTGTGTGCTAAGCCTTCTGCAATAGCGGTTTTACCAACTCCAGGTTCACCCACTAACATTGGGTTATTTTTGGTTCTTCTGGTCAAAATTTGCAATACACGACGAATTTCTTCATCACGACCAATAACCGGATCCAGTTTTCCTGTACTTGCTAATTCGTTTAAGTTTTTAGCATATTTATTTAAGGCATTATACGTTTCTTCAGCTGAAGCTGACGTTACTCTTTCACCTTTTCTAAGTTCTTCGATAGTTGCTTTCAAAGCTTTTCCGGTAACACCCTGATCTTTCAAAATTTGAGCAACCTTACTTTTTGAATCAAAAATGGCCAAAATTAAATGCTCTATCGAAACGTATTCGTCGTTCATTTTTTGTGCAATAATTTCAGCTTCATTCAAAGCTTTATTAGCATCTCTCGAAAGCATAATATCGCCTCCAGAAACCTTCGGAAAGCTCTGAATAGTTGAATCTAATATTTGTAAAAACAACGGCACATTTACGTTTAGTTTTTTTAATATAAACGGTGCTACATTTTCATCTACCTCAAAAATAGCTTTAAAAATGTGTTCGTTTTCTATTTGTTGCTGTCCGTATCGTTGCGCCAATTGCTGTGAAAGCTGAATAGCTTCCTGCGATTTAGTTGTAAATTTATTTATGTTCATAGTAAATATTATTAAGGTTTGATCTTCATTTTAATAATCGATACCATTAAAATTTGAGCTGATTGAATTAAGCTTTTCATTTTAAATGGTGTAACTTTGCTAATGAACTTTCAAATTATATTCCATTATAAAAATACAGACAAAAAGTCATTAAAAACAGCTTCTTTGTTATTTTTTAACGACAAAAAGTCATAAATGCAGTCAAAATATGAGTTTTTTAAATTCTATCTTCGGAAATTCAGACAATTCTGAGTCACAAAAAAGCAATGTAAACTGGATTCCTCTAACAAATTTAGCACAGTTAAATGATATAGAGAACATGTCTAGTGTTAAGCCTATTGTAATTTTTAAGCATAGCACAAGGTGCAGCATTAGCCGTTTTGCTTTAAAACAATTTGAAAGAGAATATGATTTAGATGAAACTGTCGATGCTTTCTTTTTAGATTTAATTGAACATCGCGATATTTCAAATGAAATTGCAAGTAAGTTTGGTGTTTATCATGAATCACCACAACTTATCTTAATTAAAGACGGTAAAGCAATTTATGATGTATCCCATAGTGATATTGATGCAGAGGCATTGAAAAATAAAGTTTAGTTTTTTTGTCACAGATTAAAAATCATTTTTAATCTTTTTAATCTGTGACAATTCTTTTTAAAAACTTCCTTCTGAGCCTCCCCCGCTAAAACCTCCGCCTCCAAATTCCATTGGAGAATCTTTTGGTTTTACTGCCGGTTTCATTCCGAAAGCTGATGCTACAATTAGGGCTTCAGCGTTTAAAAGTGCGTTTGAATTATTGATTCTGTCTGGTTTAAAAGTCAAACCGCTTTCCTTCTCTTTCAATTTCTTTATGGAGAAATAAGCTATTGCGAATAACACTACTCCGCCCAGTGTTAGTGCTACTTCAATTGGTAAAACGGAATGATAAAATCGGATGGTACAAATTGAAAAACCAATTACTAAGAAACTTATCCAAAGCATTATTCTGTCTTTTGTTTTCAACGCTTGTACTAAATAAACAATCGGAACAACCAGTGTAAAAGTATAAAAGAAATACGCAAAAGGAATGTCTTTTCCCGGGAGAACTTCATTTTCTAAAAACATTACAGAAAGTTCTCTCACAACCAAATAATTGCATGAAACATAGAACAGAACTAAACAGAAACTATTAGCTAACAAAAGGCCTTTGTAATAATAGCTTTCTGTAAGACTATGGATTGATTTCTTAGTAGAGAAGTAAAATCCCGCTGCAAATAACATCGCTGCAAAAGGCAAAATTGTTTTTCCTATTTCGCCAAATTCAAATAACCCATAGAATAAAACTGCCGAACTTGCTAAACAAAAAACTAATAAGGAAGGCAAATGCAAGTATCGTCTGTACATTACAAATGCTGCAATTGCCATAAAAACAGCAATTATCAATTCGTATCCATCAGTTGTAATTCCGATTGCAAATCCAACATTTAAAATAGCTCCCAAAATAAAAGAATCATCCAGACCATGTCCGTAATATTTTTGATTAGCTAAAAATTCTGCTCCGGCAAAACCAATTCCAGCAAAAATATAGCAACAGATTTTGAAATAAGATTCTTCACCCGCCATTCCAACTATCGAAATCGCTCCACATATCGATCCGTATAAAAATGATCCTAACAGAAAAAATCCTAATCGTACCAGAATATTCTTTTGGTTCTTAAAATCTGGCAATTGCTTTTTAATTAAGTCTTTTTGCTCTTTACTAATAAAACCAGCATTTTGCAAAGAATTTGCCTCCTCCAATAAAGCCAAATCGTCTAGTAATTGTTTATCATGTGCTATCATTCGGTTATTTCTTTATGGAAGTTTTTAATTAATTTAATAAATAGTACTATCGAGCCAATGAAATAGACCGGGAGCATAAAAACAAACAATTCCCAAATATCAGAGAAGTCTATTAAATCTAAAATTCGAAAGAAGAATATATTTAAACCAATATAAGCGTAAACAATCATAAAAACATACAAGGACATTGACTTAATTTCATGACTCACTTTATAAAAATAATAGGATGAAGCAGCTAAAACCAATCCAAAAAGCAACCAAATACCATCATAATCGGAATCTGTCAAATTACTAATTGATGCTATGCTTATTAAATGCAAAGCAAAAGTGAGATAGACGAAATTAAAATGTGTTTTTAAATTTGTTCTGGAACTGTATATTGTCCATAAAATAAGTAAACCTCCCAGTATGATAGCAGAATAGCTAAGCGTTTCATTCGAATAAAAATCATTATGCAGTAAATCCTGAGGTGTGACAGAAAGCCCGATATAAGCAGCTAAACCCGTGATTGCGATAGTTAAAACGCTTTTATTATCAAAATAATAGGCACAAAAGAAACTTACTATAGTTGGAATTAAAGTTGCCAGATCATAATGCGTTCCAAAAGGTTTGTACTGAAATTGCAGATAACCAATAAAAATACAGATCAAAATATTGGCCGCTAAAACCAAATATTCTAAAAATGGGCTCTCAAAGACAGTTTCTGTTTTCTGAAATCCTTTGGAATTTTTAAAACAATAATAGAAACAGACAATGATTACAATCAGTAATATCGAAAGAAGCGCAACATGCCCAATTGTATCAATGTTTTCATAAATTAAAATCCCGATTCCGGAAGTAAAAAGTAAAACAGATAAATACAGAAAAAGTTTCAATTCTGCATTTAATGAGAAAATATTCAGATTTCGATAAGCTTTAATTTCCTGATATTGATTCTCAGTAATTAGATTCTTATTTAGAAGCGATTGCGTCGCCTTGTCATCAAATTTATTCATGTTTTGTTTTATAAATAGCAATCAAAAATAGTCTTTTTTTGATTGACTAAAGCTTATTTTTTAATACATAAAATCTTTCTTAAAAATATAATTCTACAAAAAAACCGATTTGTACATAACTACAAATCGGTTTCTTATTGAAAAGCATAACTTTTTTAAAAAGCTGCTTTCATTTTATTTTTAATCGCATCTAAACACAGATTATTGATACTGCCTTCGTGTGTATGCTTTGTTTCTTTTGGAGATTGATACGTCCCTGCTTCCAATTGTTCTGCAACAGCTTTGTAAGCGTCTCTAAATGGTATTCCAGCCACAACCATTTCGTTTAAAGTATCTACAGTAAACAAATAATCGTATTTTTTATCTTTTAAAATATTGTCTTTTACGGTAATATCTTTAACAGAGAAAATCGCAATATCCAAGCATGCTTTTAAATTTTGAAGTGCAGGAAACAAACCTTCTTTTAAAAGCTGTAAATCTCTGTGATAACCACTTGGCAAATTATTCGTAATTAAAGTGATTTCGTATGGAAGCGCCTGAATCTTATTACATTTTCCTCTTATCAATTCAAATACATCCGGATTTTTCTTGTGAGGCATAATGCTTGAACCTGTTGTAAGATGCGCCGGCAAACTGATGAAATCAAAATTCTGACTCATATATAGACAAACGTCCATTGCAAATTTTGATAAAGTTGCGGCAACGCTGCTCATGGCAAAAGCAACGGTTTTCTCTGCTTTTCCACGGCTCATTTGTGCGGCAACGGCATTGAACTTTAACGTTTCAAAACCTAATTCCTGTGTTGTAAATGTTCTGTTGATTGGGAATGAACTTCCATAACCTGCAGCAGATCCTAGTGGATTCTGATCAACCACTTTTGAAGCTGCGTTTAACATGGTAATATCATCAATTAAACTTTCAGCGTAAGCAGAAAACCACATTCCGAATGACGATGGCATCGCAATTTGCAAATGCGTATAACCTGGCAATAATACATTTTGATGTTTCTCTGCGGATTCCATTAACAAATCAAACAATGTTTTTACCTGTTCTTTTATTGCTTTCAATTCATCTTTTAAATACAAATGAACATCAACTAAAACCTGATCGTTACGAGAACGGGCCGTGTGGATTTTCTTTCCGGCATCGCCTAGTTTTACTGTCAATAAATATTCGATTTTAGAATGTACATCTTCAAAACTGTCTTCAATTTCGAAATTTCCAACCACAATATCTGCAATGATATCGTTTAATGCATCAACCAAAGAAGTTGTTTCTTCCGCAGTTAATAAACCAATTTGACCCAGCATTTTGGCGTGTGCAATTGAACCTAAAGCATCGTATTTTGCCAAAACTAAATCTAATTCACGATCGTTTCCAACGGTGAAATGTTCGATTTGTTTGTCTGTTGGTATTCCTTTTTCCCAAAGTTTCATAGGTGATTTTTTTTTCTTTTCTTATAATTTAAAGAAATCGCTTAGTATTTTAATATACAACTCAACTCCTTCTTCAATTTCATTTACAAAAATAAATTCGTCTGCTGAATGTGACCGCAGTGTTTCGCCTGGTCCTAATTTTAAAGACTGACAGCTCAAAACCGATTGATCTGAAAGTGTTGGTGATCCGTAAGTTGTTCTTCCTAATGCGATTCCGGCCTGAACCAAACCGTGTGCAATTGGAATAGACGATGCATTTAAATGCATTGATCTTGGTGTTACTTCGGCATTTACATTAGCTTTTACAACTTCTAAAATCTCTATATTTGAATAACGGTCAGTTACACGAATATCGACAACCAAATCACATTCTGATGGGACAACATTATGCTGTTTTCCGGCGTTTATTTGCGTTACAGTCATTTTTACAGGACCTAAAACATCGGAGATTTTATCGAATTTATAGTTTTTAAACCATTCCATTACCGGAATTGATTTGTATAATGCATTATCATCGTTTTGATGTGCAGCGTGGCTTGCAGTTCCTTTCACTTTTACATCTAAAACCAATAAACCTTTTTCAGCAACCGCCAATTGCATTAATGTTGGCTCGCCTACAATAGCACAATCTAATTCCGGTAAATGCTTTAAAACACTGTTTAAACCGTTTTTTCCGCTGCTTTCTTCTTCGGCGGAAGCCACAATTACTAAATTATGTGACAAGTTTTGATTCTCATAAAAATGAACAAAAGTTGCCAAAAGCGAAACCAGACAGCCTCCGGCATCATTACTTCCTAAGCCAAATAATTTTCCGTCTTTTTCAATTGCTTTAAACGGATCGTTAGTATAAGCCTGATTTGGTTTAACCGTATCATGGTGAGAATTCAGTAAAAGTGTCGGTTTATTTTCGTCGAAATACTTATTGAATGCCCACACATTGTTATTTTCTCTTTTAAAAGGAATTTCATTTTGATTGAACCAATTTTCAATTAAAAGTGCCGTTTGATCTTCTTCACTTGAAAATGAAGGGGTTTCAATTAGGTTTCTTAATAGTTGTATGGCTTCTTTGGTAAGCGTTTCTATATTCTTCATAAGTGTAGTTTCTCTGCCACGAAGGCTCAAAGTCACAAAGTTTTTAATTGATTTGTTTGATCAATATTGTGACAACTTTAATTTGCGCAAATTTCTTAAATTAATATTTAAAATGGCTTGGGCAATTGTGTTTTTTTTGCCACGAGTTTACACAAATTTTCGCTAATTTTTTTTAAATTTTAATTCGTGGAAATTCGTGTAATTCGTGGCAGCATTTTATAACGTAATTGTAGTATGCAAAACATCAGGATTTTGCAACATCTTGTGATGCCCGATTTTGATTTTCTGAACACCTCTTGATAAACTGTTGAAGCAATTATCCAATTTTGGAATCATACCCGAGTGGATTACTTTTTCTTCTTTTAACTTGTGGTATAAAGCTTCGTTGATTTCTGTAATTACAGAAGCATCATCTTCTGAATCTTGTAAAACGCCTTGTTTTTCAAAACAGTAAGTTAACGTTACATCAAAAACTTTAGATAATGCAATTGACAGTTCGCTTGCAATGGTATCGGCATTTGTGTTTAGTAACTGACCGTTTTTATCGTGTGTAATCGCGCAGAAAACAGGAACAATTCCGTTTTCAAGCAATATTTTTAATAAAGTTGTATTTACTTGCTTTACATCGCCTACAAAACCATAATCGATTGTTGGATGATTTCTCTTTGTAGACTGAATTAAGTTCCCGTCAGCTCCGGAAAAACCAACTGCATTGTTGTCTTTTGTCTGTAATTGCGCCACAATATGTTTGTTGATTTGTCCTGCATAAATCATAACTACAACATCAAGCATTGGAGCATCTGTAATTCGGCGTCCATCAATCATTTGCGGAACCAAACCAATACTTTGCGCCATTTTAGTAGCAGATTTTCCACCGCCATGAACCAAAACTTTATGTCCTTCGATTTTAGAAAAATCTGTTAAGAATTGCTCTAATTCAGTTGGATTGTCGATTACATTTCCACCAATTTTTATTACGGTAACTTTTTTCATGAGGTTCAAAGGTTCAGAGGAACAAAGGTACAAAGTTTAGATCCAGTTTATAAATCTCTGAACCTTTGCAACTTTGAAACTTTGCGCCTCAAATTACAATTTCTTTAAAATCTTCTGTAAAACTAATTGTGCTGAATACGTTCTGTTATTCGCTTGCTGAATTACGATTGAATTCTCGCTATCGATAACTTCGTCGCTTACAATTACGTTACGACGAACCGGAAGACAGTGCATGAACTTTCCGTTGTTGGTTAAAGCCATTTTTTCAGCAGTAACTGTCCAGCTTGGGTCTATATTGGTTACTTTTCCGTAATCGTTGAAGTTACTCCAGTTTTTAACGTATACAAAATCAGCATTTTCAAACGCTCTGTTTTGATCGTATTCAATTTTGCAATCTTTTGTAATTTCCGAACTCAATTCGTAACCTTCCGGATGTGTGATTACAAAATCCATATCTTTTTGCATTTGCATCATTTCTACGAATGAATTGGCAACTGCTTGTGGTAACGCTTTTGGATGTGGAGCCCAAGAAAGCACTACTTTAGGTTTGTGTTTTGTTTTATATTCTTCCATTGTAATCGCATCAGCCAAAGACTGAAGCGGATGACGAACAGCACTTTCCATATTTACAATTGGGACCGTAGCGTGTTTCTGGAATCCCGAAATTACGGTTTCAGCATAATCTTTTTCTTTATCTGCTAAACCTGCAAAAGCACGAATAGCAATAATATCGCAATATTGCGAAACTACTTCTGCCGCTTCTTTAATATGTTCTGAAGCACCCGAATTCATTACAGCTCCGTCTTCGAACTCTAATGTCCAACCTTCATTGGTAAAGTTCATCACCATAACATTCATTCCTAAGTTTAAAGCCGCTTTTTGTGTACTCAAACGCGTTCTTAAACTCGGATTAAAGAATAACATTCCTAATGTTTTATTCTTTCCTAAACTTTGATTTTTAAGCGGATTCTTTTTAATTTTTAATGCGCTTTTTACCCATTTTGATAATGAGTTGATATCTTGAATTGAAATATAGTTCATATCTTTTTTGTTTAATAGTTTATTTGTTTAACTGTGTATTTGATCAATCGATTAACCGAATTAACGATTAAACAAATAAACATTTACGCTATTTTAGTAAAAGAAATTTCATCCTTTAATGCTTTTAAAATAAAATTATCATTTAATCCGTTGACAATCCAGGTTTCTATATTAGCTGCTTTTGCGATTCCGGCCGCTTCAATTTTTGATTGCATCCCTCCTGTTCCGTGTGATGATTTTGACTCTCCTATTTCTTTTTCTAAAACCTTTAAATCATTTACTAATTTAATGGTTTCCGGATTTTCATCATGAATGGAATCTTTCGTGTAAATACCATTCGTATTAGTTGCAATAATTAGAATATCAACATTTAAAAGAACTGCTGTTAATGCTGCTAATTTATCATTATCTCCAAACCGAATCTCATCTGTGGCAACGGTGTCGTTTTCATTGATAATCGGAATGTAATTATTCTCTACCAAAACATTAATCGTATTGACAATATTTACTTTTGATTGTTCTTTCTCAAAATCAGAATAAGACAATAAACATTGCGAGGTCAACAAGCCCAAATCACTAAAATTTTCATGAAAAATCCGCATTAAATGGGGTTGACCTATAGAAGCCAAAGCTTGTTTCAATGCAATTTCTTTGCCTTTGCTTTCTAACTTTACAAACTGTTTTGCGGCTGCGATTGCTCCGGAACTCACAATTACAAATTCGTAATCTTTGTTTAAAGCGGCAATCTGCATACCGATATCTTCAATCTTTCCCCGCGAAATATGGTTTGTTTCCTTGGTTAAAGTATTACTTCCTATTTTTAATAAAATTCTTTTTTTGCTCATCTAATTATTTTTAACCGCAAAGGGCGCAAGGTTTTTTTATATTGTTTGTGTTTACAAACGGTAAGTTCACAAAGCTAAATCTTCAATTAAAATCCAAAATTTAAATTCCAAATTCCAATAATCCAAATACAGAAATCTAAAATTACCTAACTTGCCCTTCTCCGTACACGTACCATTTGTTTGTTACCAAATGCTGCAATCCGATTGGTCCTCTTTGATGCAATTTGTCTGTACTTATCGCTAATTCTCCGCCTAAACCAAATTGCCCTCCATCTGTAAAACGTGTAGAAGCATTTTGATAAACGGCCGCAGCATCAACTGCTTCCATGAATTTTTGTGCTGCTTTATCATCTTTCGTAACAATTACAGCCGAATGTCCTCCGCAGTACTTATTTATTTTCTCAATTGCATTTTCTTCAGATTCAATTATTCCAATTACGATTTTATAATCTAGAAATTCTTCATACCAAATATCTTCATTTTGAAGGGTCTCTGTATTTTCGAAGTTTTCCAATGATTTATCAACTATAACTTCAACTTTTGACTCAATTAAAGCTTCAATTAACATTGCCGTAAAACCTTCAAAGTTGGGTAATTTCGAATCAATTAAAACTTTATCAACTGCATTACAAGCTGAAATTTTGGAGGTTTTGGCATTTAAAATTACTTTTAAAGCCAAATCTGTATCAGCATTTTCATGAACATAAACAAAATTGTTTCCACGCCCGCTAACGATAACCGGACATGTTGCATGTTGTTTGACAAACTCAATTAATTTTTCTCCTCCTCTCGGAACTATTAAGTCTACTTTTTGAGTTGGATTTTCTAAGAAAGCTTGAGTTTCTGTACGATTGTAATTTAGATATTCAACCCAATCTTTTGAAACTCCATTTTGTTCCAAAGCCTGATGCCATAAAGCAACAATTTTCAAATTCGATTGTAAAGCTTCTTTTCCTCCTTTTAATAAAATCTTATTTCCAGATTTAAAAGCGATTCCGCCCGCTTCAATCGTAACATCGGGGCGCGATTCGTAAATAATTAAAATCGTACCAAATGCAGCTGTTTTATTAATGACTTTTATTCCATTATCATGAACAAAATGAAAACGCTCTACTCCAACAGGATCTTCTTGTGAAGCCAATTGATTCAATGATAAAATCATCTCATCTACCTTTTTACCATCTACTTTTAAGCGTTCTTCCATTGCTAAATCTGAGCCATCATAAGCCAATAAATCCTCCTGATTATTGAGAATGATTTGATTCCGCTCCTGCTCGACCAGCTTTGCCATGGAGCGCAAAACGAGATTACGTTTTTCAATTGATAATGGATTCATAATTTATAGTTGGTTGGTTGGTTGGTTGGTTGTTTATCAGAACTTAATTTTGAAGCTCTTCCAAACTCTCTTTTAAAGCTACAATAAAAGTATCAATGTCTGATTTTTTCACTGTCAATGGCGGCAAAATTCTTAACAGATTTTTGTTATTGGCGCTTCCTGTAAAAATATGTTTCTCGATAATTAGTTTCTTTCTTAAAGCAGAAACATCAAAATCAAATTCAACTCCAAGCATCAATCCTTTTCCTTTTACTTGTTTGATTCCAGGAACTTGTTTGATTTGTTTTAAGAAATATTCATAAACTTCGTTTACATTCTTCTGTAAATCTAATTTTTCAATTACATCCAAAACTGCAATTGCAGCTGCACAAGATAAATGGCTTCCGCCGAAAGTAGTTCCTAATAAGCCATAACTTGCTTCAAATTTTAGCGAGATTAAAATGGCTCCAACCGGAAAACCGTTCCCCATTCCTTTTGCTACAGAAATAATATCAGCATTGATTCCATGATGTTGAAAAGCGAAGAATTTCCCGCTTCTTCCGTATCCTGATTGAACTTCATCCAAAATCAAAACCACATCATATTTTTTACACGCTTTTTCTAAAGCCTGAAAAAATTCTGTTGTTCCCTGATCTAAACCGCCAACTCCCTGAATTCCCTCAATAATTACCGCAGTTACATCTCCTTTTGCAAGCTCTGCTTCTACTAAATCAATTTGATTTAATGGCAAAAAAGTAACTACTTGCTGTGCATTAATTGGCGCAACAATTTTTTTGTTATCAGTAACAGCAACAGCTGCAGAAGTTCTTCCGTGGAAAGAATTGTAAAAAGCTACAACTCTTGATTTTCCATTGTGGAAAGAAGCTAATTTTAATGCATTTTCATTTGCTTCAGCTCCAGAACTACATAGAAACAATTCATAATCTTCCAATCCGGAAAGCTTTCCTAATTTCTCAGCCAATTCAACCTGCAAAGGATTCTGAATGGCATTTGAATAAAATCCTAAATGATCTAACTGATTTTTTAGTTTTTCAACATAATCAGGTTGTGTATGGCCAATCGAGATTACACCATGTCCACTATATAAGTCTAAATATTCCACTCCGTTAATATCTGTAATGGTACAGTCTACTGCTTTTACAGGCGTGATATCGTAAAGTGGGTATACGTTAAATAAATTCATGTCTTTTTTGTTTAACGTTTCAAGTTTCAGGTTTCAGGTTACGTACTGGACGTGAAACCTGAAACCTGAAACCTGAAACAAATTTTTCCTAAAATCCGCTTGGTTTCAAATGTAAACCGGTGGTTTCTTCTAATCCGAACATCAAATTCATGTTTTGAATTGCTTGTCCTGAAGCACCTTTGGTTAAGTTATCAATGATTGAGGTAATCAAAATCCGGTTTCCTTTTTTCATTAAACTAATGATACATTTGTTGGTTTGAACGACTTGCTTCATATTGATGTTTGTCGTTGTAACTGTCACAAACGGTTCATTTTTATAGAAATCTTCGTATTTGGCTACGGTATGCTCCAAGCTTTCATCTGAAGATGTATATAAGGTTGCGAAAATTCCTCTTGAAAAATCTCCTCTGTTTGGAATAAAAAGCAATTCACTTTCAAAATCATCCTGCAATTGCACCAAACTTTCTGAAATTTCTCCTAAATGCTGATGTTCAAAAGCTTTATAATGCGACATATTATTATTTCTCCAGCTAAAATGAGATGTTTCTGAAAGTCCAACTCCAGCTCCTGTACTTCCGGTTGTAGCATTAATATGAACATCATTATTCAATAAATTATGTTTTGCTAAAGGCAATAATGCCAATTGAATTGCTGTCGCAAAACAACCTGGATTTGCAATGTAATTTGCTTTTTTAATATCCGCTTTATTCAGTTCAGGTAAACCGTAAATAAAATCTTTTCCTTCGAAATGAGCATCTTTATTCAATCTGAAATCATTACCTAAATCAATGATTTTGGTGTGACTTGCAAATTGATTTTCCTTCAAAAAGGAAATCGATTTTCCGTGCCCTAAACATAAAAACACAACATTCACCTCTGGATTGATGGTGTCAGTAAAATTCATTTCAATATCTCCCATTAAATCGTGATGCGCCACAGAAAGTGGTTTACCCGAATTGGTTGTACTGTAAACAAAATCGATGTTTACATTGGGATGAAACATTAATATTCTGATAAGTTCTCCGGCTGTGTACCCCGAACCACCAATTATTCCGACATTAATCATGATCTAAATGGTTTACAGATGAAAATATGTTTTGTGCGTTTCCTAAAATCTTAATAAATCCTTTTGCATCATCAGATGTCCAGGCGTTGTTCATTTCTCCGTATTGACCGAAACCTGTATTCATTAAATCATTATCAGATTCAATTCCGTCAAGCGAAAAATGGTAAGGCTTTAAAGAAACCGTTACAACACCATTCACTGTTTTTTGAGTGTCCTGCAAAAATGTTTCGATGTTTCTCATTACAGGATCTAAAAACTGACCTTCATGGAATAACATTCCGTACCAGTTTCCTAATTGCTCTTTCCAGTATTGTTGCCATTTTCCAAGAGTGTGTTTTTCTAGTAAATGATGCGCTTTGATAATGATTAATGGAGCAGCAGCTTCAAAACCAACTCTTCCTTTAATTCCTATAATGGTGTCGCCAACATGAATATCTCTTCCAATTGCAAAAGCGTTTGCCAGCTTTTCAAGAGCCACAATGTTATTTGATGGTTTATCAAATTGACCGTTTAATCCAACTAATTCACCTTTTTCAAAATGTAATCTTACCTTTTCTTCTCCTTCTTTTTGCAATTGCGAAGGATAAGCATCACTTGGCAATGGCTGGCTAGAAGTTAAGGTTTCTTTTCCTCCAACACTAGTTCCCCAAAGTCCTTTATTAATCGAATACTGCGCTTTTTCCCAAGAATAGTGAACACCATTTTTAGATAAATAATCTACTTCTTCTTGTCTTGAAAGTTTTAAATCTCTAATTGGTGTAATAATTTCGATTTCCGGAGCAATGGTTTGGAAAATCAGATCAAAACGAATTTGGTCATTTCCTGCACCTGTACTTCCATGTGCGATTGCGCTTGCCCCTACTTTTTTAGCATATTTAATAGCTTCAATTGCCTGAAAAACACGCTCTGCACTTACTGACAACGGATAGGTATTGTTTTTTAATACATTTCCGAAAATCAAATATTTTATAGCTTTATCATAATATTTATCTACGATTGTAAGATTTGCGTGTTGTGCGCTTCCTAATTCGTAGGCTCTTTTTTCAATTGCTGATAATTCTTCAGCATCAAATCCTCCTGTATCTACAAGTACGGTATGAACTTCGTATCCTTTTTCATTTTTTAAATATTTCAAACAATACGAGGTATCTAATCCTCCACTATAAGCTAATACAACTTTTTTCATTTTATATAATTTAGGCTAATACTTTCGTATTTAGCAAGTTTGAGATTTCTTTTTTATTGGCATTCTTATGGCAAAAAAATAAAAGACTTAATTTTATTTAAGAATAAAGCTTGTTTTATTTTTTTTAATCTGTTCAAAACAGCCTCATTAAAAGGGTGTCTTGGCGGATCTTTTTGTTTTTCTTTTGGATCGTACAACATTCCTGTACAAAGACACATTTTGTTTTCTTTGCTTTTTAGAATTTCGTAGTTGGTACAGGTTTTACATCCCGACCAAAAACTTGGATCAGTAGTAAGTTCAGAGAAAGGCACCGGTTTGTATCCTAAATCAGAATTGATTTTCATTACAGCTAAACCAGTAGTGATACCGAATATTTTAGCATCAGGATATCTTTGCAGTGAATAATCAAAAACTTTTGATTTGATCTTTTTAGCCAAACCTAAACTTCTGTAATCCGGATGTACAATTAAACCAGAATGTGCCACGAATTTTCCGTGCTGCCAACTTTCGATATAACAAAAACCTGCAAATTTTCCATCTGCCAAAGCAATCATCGCATCACCGTTCGCCATTTTTTTCTGAATGTAGTCAGGAGTTCTTTTAGCAATCCCTGTACCTCTTAATAAGGCGGATGATTCTATCGTATCGCAAATTTCCTGCGCGAATTTGAAGTGTTCTTCTTGAGTTACAACAATAGAGATTTTCATTTCAATAGTTGAAGTTAGAGTTAAAAATTAAAACGTACTGTTTAGTTTGAAATCTAGAAATCAATCCAATAAAATTAGACAAAATAGAAGTAACATTCTCAAAATCAAAAGATTGATTTAGAAAATTTACAAAATAATATATAGTTTTAGGATATGTTTGTCCAATGGACAAATGATGTGATTTCAAAATGAAAAATGAATATAAATAAATACGCGGCGAAAAACTCTGTGAATACTATAGAGATAGTATCCGTACTTCGGGAGAAGTTACAGGAGAGTTTGTCCGTGACAAAGAAGTTATATGTAAACTTATTTTATTCATCGAGTGCAAAAGTACACTATTTTTTAATTTACAAAGCAAAAAAATAAAATTCTAACATTTTTTTGGCTCAATGTTATTTTTTTTTGAAGATGCTAAGATTCTAAGTTACTAAGGTTCTGAGTTTTTCTCGGAAACTTACAACCTAAAACTTGAAATCCAAAAATATAAAAACCCGATAATTATATAACTATCGGGTTTTAAATACTTTAAAATTCTGTTTTTTTTTTTAATTCTTCTTAAACGGAATAACTTTTCCATTTCCTAAAACAACCATATCAAAACCTGTTTTAGCTTCGTTAAATTTAAATTTTAATCCCGCTCTTTTAGACTCAAAAGTGTCTTTTTCACCTTCTACAGGTTCAACAGCAAACTTAGGATAATTTGTAATTTCTGCATTAAGAACACTGTTTTTCTCTGTAAATTCAATTTTCAGAGGACCATTTGCGGCAGAATAATTTCCTAAATATCCATCTAAAATAATATCTTTCTCTACTTTACCTTTTCCTGCTGTCCAAACATTATTACTTTCGTTATAATCTGGTAAAGCGTGATCAGGGTCTAGTGTAATGCTTTCGATCTCTTCAGTAGAGTTGTGTTTAAAAGTCCAGTCAATATTACGTTGCCAAATTTCAACAGGCAATTTCACTCTCGTTACTTTTCCACTTTTTGTTTTTACATCCAAAATAATTGGCATTGGCATTTTATCAAAATTCTCAACTGTAATTACAACTCCTTTAGATGGATCGTTTTTTACATATTTAATAGAATTAATCCCTTGGTCAAATCTCCAGTTATTCACAAACCAGCTTCTCCAGAACCAACTTAAATCTTCTCCTGCAACGTTTTCAATTGTTCTGAAAAAATCATCTGGAGTTGGATGTTTGTAAGCCCAACGCTCCACATAAGTACGCAACGCTTTATCAAAACGTTCTTCTCCTAAAACCTGCTCTCTCAAAATTGTCAATCCTGCACTTGGTTTTGCATAACATAAAACGCCAATATTAGCTTCTTTCATATTATCAGGAGAACTCATAATCGTTTCTAATTTTGGACTTGTATAATATTCTACATCTTCGTGAAGATCTGCAGGTTTTTGTTTGTATTCTCCATTATTGAAATCAAAAGAACTTACTGAATTAATAAAAGTATTAAAACCTTCGTCCATCCATGCAAATAAACGCTCATTTGAACCTACAATCATAGGAAACCAAATATGTCCAAATTCGTGATCTGTAACTCCCCATAAGTCATCTCCTTTAGATTTCCATCCACAGAAAACAATTCCCGGATATTCCATCCCTCCTTCATTTCCTGCAACGTTTGTTGCAGCCGGATAAGGATATTCAAACCATCTTTTTGAGTAATTCTCAATTGATGCTTTTACATATTCAGTCGAACGACCATAAGCGTCATTGCCTGCACTTTCAACTGGATAAGCTGACAAAGCCAACGATTTTTTACCACTTGGTAAATTAATCTTTGCTCCATCCAAAATAAACGCAGGAGAAGATGCCCAAGAGAAATCACGAGCATTTTTTATTTGATAGTGCCATGTTTTCTGTGCTGTTGCATTAGCTGTTGCAGTTGCAGCTACTTCTTCTGCTGTACGGATCATCACGGTTTTGTCGCTTTGTGAAGCAGCTTTATAACGTTTAAATTGTTCCGCAGGCAAAACTTCTGCCCCATTCAACAATTCTCCTGAACCTACAACATAGTGATTGGCAGGCACTGTAAGTTTCACGTCAAAATTCCCATATTCTAAATAGAACTCAGAAGCCCCTAAATAGGGTGCAGTATTCCAGCCGCGTACATCATCATACACACACATACGTGGGTACCATTGTGCAATAGTGAAGATTTTTCCATTTTTAGTTTCTAAAACTCCCATTCTGTCAGATCCTTCGAAAGGAGCAATGAATGAAAATTCAATTTTTATTTTTACAGCCCCTCCTTTTGAAGCTAATTCCTGAGGAAGGAAAATTTGCATTCTGGTATCTGTAACAATAAATTTTGCATCAGTTTCAACTTTAGTTTTTCCACCAGAAATTACTTTTACTGATTTAATTTTATTACCTCCATCAAAAACCTGACCTTGAGCTCCATTACGGCTTCCTGTCAACGGCACCACTGCATTTCCTCTTGAATCCTCTTTGAATAAATTTTGATCTAAGTTCAACCAAACAAATGATAATTTATCCGGACTATTATTGGTATACGTAATTTCATCAGTACCAGTAATTTCATTTTTTACTGCATCTAATTTTGCTGTTATTTGATAATCAGCTCTGTTTTGCCAGTACTCAGCACCAGGCTGACCACTTGCAGAACGGGTTGATGTGCCATTTTTTGTGTAAAAATGCGGTGCAAAAGCATCATGATAATTGTAATTGTTTACCGGATTTACTGCTGTTGAAGCTGGGGTCTGTTGCGCCCAAACAGAAGAAATCCCTACAAACAAAGCCATGGTTAATAAGGCTTTAGAGGATTGTTTTTTCATATTTTTTAGCTGTTTATGTAGCAAATTAATGAAAAAAAAAGCTATTTACAGAGAAAACCTTAAGCTTTAATTAAACTTTAGCAAAGTTTAATCAAAAAATAATTTAATCTATTTCTTTCAAAAACTAAAATTTATAAAATATATTTACAGCTAGATAAAAGCTAATTATTTTCCAATTATATCATTGTGAACACAACTATTTCAAATTCAACACTTAAAGCTTCAATTAAAAATGCAGGAGCTGAATTATTTTCGTTAAAGAATCAGGATAAGGAATTTATCTGGGAAGGAAATCCTGATTTTTGGGGAAAGCACTCTCCTATTCTTTTTCCAATTGTAGGTACTTTAAGAAACAATATTTATACTGTGGACGAGAAAGAATATCAATTGCCAAGACATGGTTTTGCAAGAGATATGGAGTTTCTACTGACTAATAAAACTGAAAACAGCGTTACTTTTTCCTTACAGTCAAATGTTGAAACATTGAAAAAGTATCCGTTTAAATTTGAATTACAACTTATATATACACTTAAGGAAAGCACTTTAGACATTGAATACAAAGTAACAAATCAAAATAAAACTAAAATGCCTTTTTCTATTGGTGCGCATCCGGCGATTGCTTTGCCTGGTGATTTTGAAAATTATAGCTTGAAATTTGAAAAAGAAGAAGTCCTACAATTTTCACTTTTAGAAAACGATTTGGTTTCTAATAAAACGCAAGTTTTAGAAACTACTAAAAATTTGGTTCCCTTGAATTACAAATTATTCGAGAACGATGCTTTGGTTTTTAAAACATTAGAGTCGAGCTCACTTACTATTCTTGAAAAATCAAAACCATATCTAAAAGTTGCTTTTGAAGATTTTCCCAGCTTAGGTATTTGGACAAAAGAACAGGCTCCATTTATATGCATCGAACCTTGGTTTGGTTATTCAGACACACCTGAAAATTCTGGTGACATCTTCGAAAAAGAAGGGGTTTTAATTTTGGATGCGGATCAGACATTCACTTCAAAATTCAGTATACAAATATTATAAAATTTAAAAAATGTTAGAATTCAACTTTTCTCCATTTCCAATTATAGAAACGGATCGTTTACTTTTAAGAAGAATTACCAATGACGATGTAAACGAGATTTATGAACTGCGTTCGAATCCTGAAACTATGAGATATATTCCACGACCTTTGGTGAAAACCACTGAGGATGCTTTGGAACACATAGCTATGATTGAAGATAAAATTTTAACAAACATTGGAATCAATTGGGGAATCACCCTCAAAGACAATTCAAAACTATTAGGTATTATCGGGTATTATAGAATGCAGCCTGAGAATTATCGTGCTGAAATTGGCTATATGTTATTACCTGAATTTCATGGAAAAGGAATTATCCCTGAAGCCGTAAACCGATTAATCAGATATGGTTTTGATGATTTAAAATTACATTCGATTGAAGCAGTAATTGATCCTGAGAATTTCGCCTCAGAAAAAGTATTGCAAAAATGCGGTTTTATAAAAGAAGCACATTTAAAAGAATCTGAATTTTATGAAGGGCGTTTTCTGGACAAAGTAATTTACTCATTGTTAGAAAAATAGCCCCATTATTAATTTCTGATAAAAAAATAAATCTTGTTAAATATACTTTTTTCACAATAGTAGGTTTGCTATTGCGTTATATTTGCACGCGAAATAAGCAATTAAACCTTATTTTGAATTTCGAAAACTTACTTATGAAAAAAATAGTTATTCTCCTTTTTCTCTTACTTTCAATCCATTCTCAAAGTCAAACTTATTTAAAATTTAACGCTGCGACTGCTCTTTTAGCGATACCAAATGTTGGAATTGAAACTAGTATTGGAGAAAAAACAACCTTTAGCGTTGATGTTATGGCTTCTTTCTGGGAATCTTTTAATGGTCATAGTCCAATGAAATTTTACACTCTAACTCCTGAAGTGAGATATCATTTTAAAGAAAAATATAATGGTTTCTACGTTGGTGGTCACATTGGACCGGACATTTATGAAATTCAAAAATGGAATTATTGGGATAGTAACAAATATGAGCACGGATTTGGATATCGCATGGGAGTTACGATTGGTTACAATATAAAAATCAATGACAAATTTTTATTAGACATTTTTGCAGGCGGTGGCTGGCATCAGGGATTTTATCATGGTTATTACAATGACGGAACACCTGGTCGATATGAAAAAGCTGAAAATTGGAATAAAAGTGGCGAATGGCTGCCTTATCGTGGTGGCGTAATGCTTTCTTATAAATTAAACTAGAATTTAGATAGTGATTTAATGTATAAATCTTCTACCTTTTTACGAGCCCAATCCGTTTTTCTTAAATATGTCAAACTGGATTTTATACTTGGATTTGAAGTAAAACATTTTATCGGAATTAATTCTGACAACGTATCAAAACCATAATAGGCAACAAGCTTTTCTAATATTAACTGAAGCGTAATTCCGTGTAAAGGATCTTTTGATTGATTTTGCATTTTATCTTTTTAAATAATATTAAAAAACCGTACTCCAAAAAGTACGGTCTTTCTTTTTACAAAATTAACGAATTGAAATTAAATTTAAATCAAATCGACTACTATTAGAATATAAATTTAAATCCGACTGAAAGTGGCGTTGTTAAACTTGAACCTCCAACTAAATAAGCTGAATCAACATTTGCCATGTGTGCTAATCCAAAATTGGTTACAGTTGTTCTTTCTCCAACTTTTGGGTCTAAAGTTGTTGATGTGAAATTAGCTAAGTCATAAGAGAATTCTACAGAAAAATGTTTTGTTACAAAATAATCAAATCCACCTGACAAGGCTAAACCAACCTGACTTACTTTTAAATCACTTTCTTTTTCTTTACCTGAAATAATTGGAGCTGCTAATTGTCCAAAGAAATAAAGAGAACCAGCTACGTTCCAATATTTTCTTGCTAATGGTTCAATTACAATTAAATCTGTTTTTGCTGTTGTTTTTGAATTAAAATCCGACTTCATGTTTATATAACCCAGTCCAGCACCAACAGCAACCGATGGCGTGACGAACGTTCCTACAATTGGTATTACTGACAAATTCGTATCCTTAACGTCTCCAGTTTTAGTTTGCTGATAACCAAATTGAGAAGTAGCAAACCACGCCCCTTTTAAACCTCGATTTGCATCCTGTGCAGTTGCAGTTAAACTGATTAACACAATACCAACTAATGATAATTTTTTTTTCATTTTTGAGTTTGTTTTAAATTATTAAACAAACTTATATGTAAGTTTTTTCTGTAAACATGATCAAAGTCATTGATTAAAAAAAATCTTTAATTATCTTAGATTGTATTAAAGTTTTTCAATTTTGTTTTACATTTGCAACTATGTTAAAAACAGTCAATATACTTAATAAAAGAGCTCGTTTCGATTACGAGATAATCGATACCTATACTGCCGGAGTTGTTTTAACCGGAACAGAGATTAAATCTATACGTTTAGGAAAAGCTAATATTACCGAAAGCTTTTGTGAATTTAGCAACCTTGAACTTTTTGCTATCAATACTTATATTGAAGAATATTCTTTTGGAAATCAATTCAATCACAAATCAAGAAGTGAGAGAAAATTGCTTTTAAATAAGAAAGAACTAAAAAGCCTTCATAAAAGTGTACAGGCAAAAGGACTTACTATTGTACCGCTAAAATTGTTTACAAATGAAAAAGGTCTCGCAAAATTGCAGATCGGCCTTTGCAAAGGAAAGAAAAACTACGACAAACGTGAGTCTTTGAAAGAGCAAGATACAAAACGTGACTTAGACCGAATTAAAAAAGCTTACAATTAAAAGTACTTTAATTTTCCACTAAAGGATTGTTTATTAATATTTTATCGTTATTTTTATAGAAACAATTTAACTGTAAAATATGAAAAAGTACTTAGTTTTGTTAATCGCCGTACTGGCACTTTCAGGTTGTGGCAGTAATACATCAATTGTAAATAGCTGGAGAGATCCTGACGTAACAGTTGCTCAGGAGCAATTTAAAAAAGTCTTAGTTGTTGCTTTAGTCAAGGATGAAGCTTCCAGAAGAATTACAGAAAACAGGATTGCAGCCAGTAATCAGATTTTCAAAACTTCTTATCAATTTTTAAACGAAACTACAAAGCAATTCACTCAGGAACAAAAATTAAAAATTCTACAAGACGAAAACTTTGACGGTGTTGTTACGATGCGCTTAGTAAGTACTGAAAAAGAAACAAACTACGTTCCCGGAACTTATACAGGTATGTATTACGGAGGATTTGACGGAATGTACACCGGAATGTATGGCTATGGATTTGGAAACTGGTACGGAATGTATTCTCCAAATTTCTACGATCCGGGATATTATCAGGAAACTACTTCTTATATGGTAGAAACAAATATTTTTTCATTAAAACAAAACAAATTAATCTGGACAGGAACTACAAAATCTGAATATGTGACTGATTTAGGGCAAACTGTTGATGCTATTATGCAAGCCGTTGTTGGCGAAATGAAAAAAGACGGATCATTACCAAAATAAAATCATGGAGAGCAATATATAAATATTGCTTTTTTCATATCCTAAAAAATGACTAATTTTGTCAAGACAATTTAAATCATTTCTTTAAAAAAATGAAAACATTACTTAAAAATGCAAGAGAACAAAAAGGATTAAAAACTCGTGAAGTAGCACAACTTCTCGGAATCGATCAGGCATTGATAAGTAAATTTGAATCAGGAACAAGAAAACCTACCAGAGAGCAAATTTCCAGACTTTCTCAACTCTTAGAAATTGACTTTGAAACCTTAATGATTGCATGGTTAAAGGAAAAAATCTTATATGAAATTGGTGGTGATGAATTTGCTTTGAAAGCTTTAAAAGTTGCCGAAGACGAGATAAAGTATAATAGAGCGATATCCAATTTAAAAATATCAACTTCTTTAGAAAAAATTTTAAAAGAGATTGATATCCTTAAAGATAAATTAGATACTTATAGAAAATTTGACAGTTACAAGATTAAACAAGCTCTTGAATTAGAATATACTTTTGAAAGTAATAGAATTGAAGGAAATACCATGACGCTTCGTGAAACCGATATGGTTATTAATGAAGGTTTAACTATTTCCGGGAAAAGTATGCGCGAACATCTGGAAGCTATAAATCATCAGGAAGCAATTGGTTTCATAAAAGATTTGATGCAGAAAAACAATGCGTTAAATGAACGTGATCTTTTATCAATTCATAATTTAATCCTTCGCGGGATTATTCCTGAAGATGCCGGACGTTATCGAAAAGTTCAGGTTATGATTCAGGGAAGTAGTCATATGCCGTCGCAGCCTTTAATGGTTGCTCAGGAAATGGAAGAATATTTTATTTGGTATGAAATAAATAAAAACAAATTACATCCCATTATTCTTGCTGCTGAAATGCATGAAAGACTAGTCACAATTCATCCCTTCATTGATGGAAACGGCAGAACATCCCGATTAGTCATGAATTTAATATTAATGCAAAAAGGTTATTTGATTGCTAATATAAAAGGAGATTACGAAAACAAAATGCAATATTATCAATCCTTAGAAAAAGCGCAAACAAAAAAAGACAAGGAAGATTTTTTACTTTTCATTGCTCAGATAGAAAAAGAAAGCTTAGAAAGATATATTAATATTCTTATCCAATAAAAGCCCAATTAATTGGGCTTTTATTCTAATTTTTATCTTCTAATAAAGGAACAAATCGAAATTCTCCAAACTCATGTTTTTCAAATTGCGTTTCATTTTTACGAATTAATAAAGTCATAATCTGTACATCTTCGCCTAACGGAATAACCAGCCTTCCTCCTATTTTTAATTGTGCCATTAAAGGTTGAGGAATAAAAGGGGCTCCGGCCGTTACAATGATACTGTCAAACGGGGCATGATTTGGTAAACCTTTATAACCATCTCCAAAAGAAAGATGCTTTGGACGAATGTTTAATTTCGGAAATAAATTGGAAGTTGCTTTAAACAACTCGTTCTGTCTTTCAATGCTATAGACTTTAGCACCAAGCATAAACAAAACAGCGGTTTGATAACCTGAACCTGTTCCAATTTCTAAAATTTTGTGATCTTTTTTAACCTCTAACAACTGCGATTGAAAAGCAACAGTGTAAGGCTGAGAAATAGTTTGTCCCGCTCCTATAGGAAATGCCTTATCCTGATATGCATAATCTTCAAAACTTGAATTCAGAAAAAGATGTCTTGGGATTTTTTTTATCGCATCCAAAACCGCTTTATCAGTAATTCCCTTTTGTTCTAAAGTGCTTACTAATTGATTACGAAGTCCTTGATGTTTGGCAGTGTCTTTCAAAATGGGTAGGTTTTATTTTGGCAAAAATAAGAAAGTAAAAAAGAAATCAAATATTGATTTTTAATTATTAAATCGCTAAATCTTTATTGCATTAACTTTTACTTTCAACAAATAAATTATATTTTTGTTTAAAATACATTCTCATGTTAAAAGTAGGAGTTTTAGGTGCTGGTCACTTAGGTAAGATACATTTACGCTTATTGCAACAATCTGACAAATACGAATTAGTTGGATTTTACGACGAAAATCAGGAAAATGCCGAAAGAATTTCAAAAGAATTTGGCTACAAAAACTTCAACACTATTGCAAAATTAATCCATGCTGTGGATGTAATCGATATTGTAACGCCAACACTTTCACATTATAAATGTGCTAAAGTAGCCATAAAATCGGGAAAACACATCTTTATAGAAAAACCTATTGCCAACACTGTAGAAGAAGCTGAAGAGATTATTGCTTTAGCCAAAGAATACAATGTAAAAGGACAAGTTGGTCACGTAGAGCGCTTTAATCCTGCTTTCATTGCTACAAAAAACATGATCGAAAATCCGATGTTTATTGAAACACATCGTTTGGCAGAATTCAATCCACGTGGTACCGATGTTCCTGTGGTTTTGGATTTAATGATTCATGATATTGATGCCATTTTGAGCGTTGTAAATTCAAAAGTAAAAAACATCAATGCTAGTGGTGTTTCTGTTATTAGTGAAACTCCGGATATTGCCAATGCCCGAATTGAATTCGAAAATGGTTGTGTAGCAAACTTAACAGCCAGCAGAATTTCGATGAAAAACATGCGTAAAACACGTTTTTTTCAAAGAGATGCCTACATTTCTGTGGATTTTCTGGAAAAGAAATGTGAAGTAGTGCGTATGAAAGATGCTCCGGAAGTTCCTGGAGATTTTGATATGATTCTTCAAAATGCAGAAGGCGTAAAAAAACAAATCTATTTTACCAATCCTGATGTGGAGCAAAACAATGCAATTCTGGATGAATTAGAGTCTTTCGCAAATGCTATTAATACTGATACGACGCCAGTTGTAACTTTAGAACAAGCTACAGATGCTTTGCGTGTGGCGTATCAGATTATTGATTGTTTCGATAAATAAAATATAATTTCAAAAATAAATTAGCCACGAATTCCCGAATTTAATTGGTGAATTCGTGGCTAAAATCATAAATATAATACCTAAATTTAAATGAAAACTATAGCTGTAATTGGTGCTGGAACAATGGGTAACGGAATTGCTCATACTTTTGCACAAAGTGGTTTTACCGTAAAACTTATTGATGTTTCTGAAAAATCTTTAGATAAAGGAATGGCCACGATCGCTGCCAACTTAGACAGAATGCTTTCTAAAGGAACTATCACTCAGGAAGATGTTGCTAAAACGATTACCAATATTATTACCTATACAGATATTAAAGATGGTGTTGTTGGCGTTGATTTAGTTGTTGAAGCTGCAACAGAAAATGTTGAATTAAAACTAAACATCTTCAAACAATTAAACGAAGCTTGTTCTCATAATACCATTTTAGCAACGAATACTTCTTCTATTTCAATTACTCAGATTGGCTCTGTTGTTGCACATCCTGAACGTGTTATCGGAATGCATTTCATGAATCCGGTGCCGATTATGAAATTAGTCGAAATCATTCGCGGTTATAATACAAGCGATGAAGTGACTAAAATTATTATGGATTTATCTATAAAACTAGGAAAAACTCCTGTTGAAGTGAATGATTATCCAGGTTTCGTAGCAAATAGAATTTTGATGCCAATGCTAAACGAAGCAATCGAAACGTTATACAATAAAGTAGCCGGAGTTTATGAAATTGATACAGTAATGAAATTAGGAATGGGACACCCAATGGGACCGCTACAATTAGCTGATTTTATTGGTCTTGATGTTTGTCTGGCGATTCTGAACGTAATGTACGAAGGTTTCAAAAACCCTAAATACGCCCCTTGCCCACTTCTAGTGAATATGGTAAGAGCCGGAAAACTAGGAGTGAAATCCGGAGAAGGTTTTTATGATTATAGTGAAAGTAAAAAAGCAGAGAAAATCTCTAAGCAATTTTTATAAAAAATAATATCATGTCGATTCAATCGAATTTAAATACAATCAAATCCACATTACCAGAAAATGTAACACTTGTTGCAGTTTCTAAAACCAAACCTGTTTCCGACTTAATGCAAGCCTACGAAGCAGGCCAACGTATTTTTGGAGAAAATAAAATCCAGGAAATGATGGATAAATGGGAAGAAATGCCAAAAGACATTCAATGGCATATGATTGGTCACGTTCAGTCGAATAAAGTCAAATTTATGGCACCATTTGTGAGTTTGATTCATGGAGTTGATAGTTTGAAATTATTGCAGGAAATCAACAAGCAGGGTTTAAAAAACAATCGAATTATTGATTGTCTGCTTCAAATATATATTGCCGAAGAAGAATCGAAATTTGGTTTGGATGAAAACGAATTAAATGAATTATTATCTTCCTCAGAATTCAAAGAGATGAAAAACATTCGTATCTTAGGGTTAATGGGAATGGCAACTTTTACAGATGACCAAAACCAAATTAAAAAAGAATTTACACATTTGAAATCGATTTTTGATTCAATTCAAAAAATTGAAACTGAAAATTTACAATTAAATACAATCTCAATGGGAATGTCTGGAGATTACCAGCTTGCTATTGATTGCGGAAGCACAATGGTTAGAATTGGAAGTAGTATCTTTGGAGGAAGATAATCTGATTTTAGATTGTAAATTTTAAACTGATTACTAAAAACTGAACACTGAATACTTGATTTGTACGCAATACTAGACATAGAAACCACTGGAGGACAGTTTAATGAAGAAGGAATTACTGAAATTGCCATTTATAAATTTGATGGCCATGAAGTAGTTGATCAATTCATTAGTCTTGTTAATCCTGAAATTCCGATTCAGCCTTTTGTGGTGAAATTAACCGGAATAAACAATGCTATGTTGCGTTCTGCTCCTAAATTCTTTGAAGTTGCAAAACGAATCATAGAGATCACTTCAGATTGTATTATTGTCGCGCACAACGCTTCTTTCGATTACCGAATTTTACGTACCGAATTCAGACGTTTAGGATATGACTTTGAAGCCAGAACACTTTGTACAGTCGAATTAGCTAAAAAATTAATTCCGGAACAACCTTCTTATAGTTTAGGAAAATTAGTTCGTGCGCTTGGCATACCAATGGCAGACCGCCATCGTGCCAGTGGAGACGCCATGGCAACTACAAAGTTGTTTAAAATGCTGTTAGAAAAAGATCTCGAAAAAACAATTGTAAAAGATTTTATAAAACTGGAAGTTGAAAAAGGTATTGCTCCAAAATTATTAGATTTAGTGGGTCAAATGCCAACTAAAACAGGTGTGTATTACATTCATAACGAAGGTGGAACCTTAATATATATAGGGAAAAGTCAGAACATCAGAAAAAGGGTCAATCAACATTTCACCGGAATTACAACAAAAAGTAAAAAAATCCAGGCTGAAGTTTTCACTATAACCTATGATGAAACCGGAAGCGAATTAATTGCACTTTTAAAAGAAAGCGAAGAAGTAAAAATAAACCGACCGAGACATAATCGATCACAGAAAAAAACGGTGTTTCCTTTTGCTTTGTATGCAGAAAAAGATTCAAATGGCTATTTGAATCTAAAACTTCAAAAAGCGGATGGTCGTAAAAAAGAAATTACCTCGTTTGCTTCTTTACAGGAAGGTAAAAATATGCTTTTCAAATTCACTGCAAAATATTATCTGTGCCAAAAATTAACGGGTTTATATCAAACTAAGAAAGAGTGTTTTCAATATAAAATAAAAGAATGTGATGGTGCTTGTATTGGCGAAGTTTCACCTGAAACGTATAACCTAAGAGTACAACAGTTCATCTCTGAGCACAGTTTCGAAAATAAAAGCATGATTCTTATCGACAGAGGCCGAAATATAAACGAACGAAGCGCTGTTTTAATCGAAAATGGTATTTATAAAGGTTACGCATTTTACGATTTGAATTATCAGATTACGAACATCGAAATCTTAAAAAACATTCTAATTCCGATGCAAAACAATCGCGATGTAAAAAATATAATTCAGAATTACATGCGCAAAAGCAAGTCACTCAAAATTCTTCATTTTTAAAATATCCTAATTTTCATTACCTTAGTCAATATGACAAAAATGAAATCCAAATACGAAAACTTTAGAGAAAAAATAAAAGTAGTTCTTTACGGAACAGACACCGTTCTAGGAAGACTTTTCGATTTGGTTTTACTCGGATTAATTTTACTGAGTGTACTTTTGGTCATGATGGAAACCGTTCAGGGCATCAACCAAAAATACCATTCCCAACTCATTATCTGTGAATGGATTATCACCGTTTTTTTTACCATCGAGTATATTTTACGTATTATTTCAATTCAAAAACCGGTAAAGTATATTTTTAGCTTTTATGGTATTATCGATTTACTTGCTGTACTACCCATGTATCTATCCTTATTTTTCCCGGGAGCGAGTATTTTATCCGTCATAAGAGCTTTACGCTTTTTTCGATTATTCAAAATACTTCACATTCCCCAAATTTCACATCAGTCTATACAGCTGCGTGAAGCAATTGAAGCCAGTAAAGAAAAAATTCTTGTTTTCATCTATTTCGTGTTGATCAGTACCGTGATTATTGGTGCTGTTATGTACGTGATAGAAGGGAAAGAAAGTGGTTTTACAAGCATCCCAGTCAGCATTTATTGGACTATAGTGACCTTGACAACAGTCGGTTATGGAGATATTTCACCGATAACTCCTTTAGGTCAATTTGTTGCTTCATTCGTTATGATTTTGGGTTATGGAATTATTGCAGTTCCAACCGGAATAGTAACTGCTGAATTTGCCAAAAACAGCCTAAAAAACAATACCGTAAGCGGAAAGAAAACTTGCAAAAACTGTAATTCGCAAGTCCACTTTGATAATGCAAAATATTGCTACGAATGCGGAACAGAATTACCAAATAATTAATTTATGAAGCTATTCCAGCTGTACATTACAACTCCTCCTTATATTTGTTGTTTTTTTAAGGTATAACAAGGAGCTTCCGCTGGTCGCTCTTTAAAAAAAAAACGAACAACTATAAGTCCGGGGTTTCCATTCCCATCTGGGCTAAAAGAACTATGAAATACTTAATTACCATTGTTGGACCAACAGCTATAGGCAAAACAGCCTTAAGTATTGCTTTGGCACAATATTTCAATTGTGAAATAATATCCTGCGACAGCCGACAATTTTTTAAAGAAATGACGATCGGAACAGCAGTTCCAAATCAGGAAGAATTAAATTCAGCAACACATCATTTCATTCAAAACAAATCTATTTTCGAAAATTATACAGTTGGTGATTACGAGAAAGAAGCCCTTTTAAAATTAGAAGAATTATTTCAGAAGAATGATTTTGCCATTTTAATTGGTGGTTCAGGATTATATGTAGATGCTGTTTTGAAAGGTTTTGACGAATTCCCTGAAATCAATCAGGAAATTCGCTCTGAAGTAAATTCAAATTATGAAAAACTTGGAATCAATTATTTACAAGATCAATTGCAACATTTAGATCCAGACTATTTTCAAAAAATAACTTTAGAAAATCCACAAACACTTCAAAATCCGCAAAGGATGATGCGTTTTGTGGAAGTTTGCATCGGAACTCAAAAACCATATTCTTCCTTTTTAAATCAGAAGAAAAACAACCGAAACTTCACTCCTATTTTAACTGGTTTAGAAGCAGACAGAAAAGTAATTTATGATCGTATCAACCAGCGCGTTGACATCATGATGAATGAAGGCCTATTAAAAGAAGCAAAAGCTTTGTATCCTAATAAAGCGTTAAATGCGCTGCAAACGGTCGGTTATAGAGAATTATTTAGTTATTTTGACGGAGAATTTTCATTGCCTTTTGCCATCGAAGAAATCAAAAAAAATACACGAAGATTTTCCAAAAGACAATTAACATGGTTCAAAAGAAATGAAAATACTAAATGGTTTGACTATGCAACAGATAGAAAAGAAATTATTAATTACATAGAAAATCTTCTAAAGTAAAATCAAAAGTCTTTTTTCTATACTCTTTATTCTATTCTCTAAAAATAAATCTAAAATTCAGAAATGCCAATATCTCCAAATTTTACATCAGTTTTAAGTAAAGACTGGGAAATCAATTTCACACAATGCACACCAAACGGTTATTTAAAATATACCGATTTGTGTAATATTTTACAATTAACCGCAGCAGCACATTCTGAAGTTGGAGGCATCAGTTTTTTTGATATGCAGGAATTTCACCAAGCCTGGGTTTTAAGCCGCATGCGCGTTGAAATCAATTCGTTACCAAAATGGCAAGATATTGTTACTGTAAAAACATGGATTAATAGTCTAGAAAATTCACGTTCTGTTCGTGCATTAGAAATGTATGTTAACGGAAAAAAAATAGTAGGATGCGAAACGTATTGGGCCGTTTTTAACACGCAATTACGCCGTCCGGAAGCTTTAGCTTTACCCTATGAACATTTTGAATTATTCCCTGAAAACAGAGCCACTTCTGAAGGTTTTTCTAAAATCAATATCAATCACGACAAAGAAGCTGTGTTTGAAAAAACAGTTTATTTATCAGATCTGGATATTGTAAATCACGTAAATAATGTCAAATATTTAGAATGGTGCCTCGATCATGTCGATCCAAAAAGAATTCTGAAACAAGAAGTAAAAAGCTTTGAAATGAATTTTATGAAAGAGTTATCTTTAAAAGATAATGTCGTTATTCATGAAAGTGAAGACGAAGATCATACAACTGCAACATTCAGCATAACCAAGAACGAAAAAACTTGTTTTGCTTTAGAATTGCATTGGAAATAATAATTCATAAGAAAACAAAAAAGCTGTATTTTCTTCTCGAAATACAGCTTTTTACATTTAAATTAAAAATCACTTTGATTTCTTTTTAGAATCTTTTTTAGTCTTCTTCTGTTTCTTTTTCTTTTTCAACAACTCCATTTTACCTTTAATTCTTTTCTCAACTTCTGTAATATCAGAATCAAAAGAAAATTGTAAAGTACAAAGCTTGGCATTCTTAATTTCCTTTAAGGCATTTTTAAACTGATGCTGTGTTTCTAAAAGAATAGCTTTCTTCACATAAATATCAGATTTATTGATTCCTTTTATTGTCAAAGCAAAATCAATTAATTTTTGCGCTTCTTCATAATCTTCATTTAAAATTAAAGTCTGCAAATAATACGGATACACTTCAAGTGCATGAATATTTATGGCTAGAGCCTGCTGAAAATAAGATTTAGCCTCGTCATAATTCAATAATTGTTCTGCCTGAATTCTTCCATACAAACACAAAACCATAGTATTTTTATCATCGTAAGAAAAAGCATAATCTAAAGATTCAATAGTTCCTTCAAGCCAAAACGGATAATTATCCAAAGCCTGAAAAAGGTATTTATCAATTGTTTTCATTTCGTAAATCTTGTTTTAATTTCTGACGAGTTCCCTTGTAACTTTTCTCCACTTTATTTTTTTTGAAATCACTTCCGGTAAAAACTCTAACGGAATTTCCACGTTCAATATTGAGCTGATTCCCCCATTGTTTACTAACTTGATTCTTAAGCTGTTGCAAAGTTTCGTCTTCTAATTTTTTTAATAATCTTTCTGTTGCCAGTTTTTTGTTTTGGTGTTGCGAACGGCTATCCATTGAAACTACGGCAATTCCAGTTGGAATGTGAGTTGCTCTTATTGCTGAACTCACTTTATTTACATGCTGGCCACCAGCGCCTGAGCTTCGCATGGCCTGATATTGAATATCATTTTCTGAAACTGCTCCATTTTTTTGTGGTTCGATTTCAAAAACTCCGATAAACCAGTTCTTGCGTTTGTGCATTTTCCTAAACTGACTTTGTCCAATCCACTGAATTGTTCCAATCCATGATTTTATAAATTGATCTGCATATTCCCCTTTTACAGCAATCGAAGCCGTTTCAACAGTTCCATTTTGCTGCCCCGCTTCTCTTTGCAATAAAACAGTTTCTAACTGCTGTTCCTGTGCTTCTTCTAAAACTTTTTTAAGCACTTGGGCAACAACCCAAGTGCATTCTGCAGGTCCTCGACCTGCTGTTATCTGAATTATTTTTTCCACTTTAAATCTCTTTTTATCGGTCCATTCTAACAATTTTTGGAGTAAAAGTCCCCAGAACTTCAACCAAATCTGTTTGATTTCCCATCACTTTTGTAATGTCTTTGTAAGCCATCGGAGCTTCATCAATGTTTCCTCCAATTAGAGTGACATCATGCGCTTTCAAAACCTTTTTGATTTCGCTTTGCGTGAAAGTACTTTTACATTTTGCTCTTGAAAATAAACGCCCCGCTCCATGCGAAGCCGAGTTTAAACTTTCAGCATTTCCTTTTCCTTTCACAATATAACCAGGTGCCGTCATAGATCCTGGAATAATTCCCAATTGACCTTTAGCCGCAGGTGTTGCTCCTTTTCTGTGCACAATACATTCTTGTCCGTTTACCAATTCTTTCCATGCAAAATTGTGATGATTTTCGATTGTCACCACTACTCTTTTACCAATTGATTTAGCTATTCTCCTATGAATATCATCATGACAGGCTTTTGCATATTCCCCGGCCAAATTCATTGCCAGCCAATATTCCTGACCATCGTGCGTATTCAAGTCTAACCAAGCCAAGTGCTGGACATTTTTAGGCAACGGACATTGTTTGGTTGCCAGATACGTATAATGTTTGGCAATATTTGCACCCAAACCACGCGAGCCGCTATGCGATAGAACAGCAAAATACTCTCCCGGCCCTAATCTCCATTCATTTTCAGGATTATCAATTTTTGCAATTCCAAATTCTACAAAATGATTTCCTCCCCCAGAACTTCCCAATTGTTTGTACGCTTTTGGCAAAAGATTCTTTAATAACGGAATATCCTGAAATTCACTTTTGTAAAAAACTTCATGATCGACTCTTGAAGCATGAACTTCATTCATTCCGAACTTGGTATTATCTTTTAAAATCGCTTCTAATTGATGCTCTTTACCTTTGAAATACGAGGCTGGTAAATCAAAAATCGAAAGACTCATTCGACACCCAATGTCTACTCCAACACCATATGGAATTATCGCATTGTCTGTCGCTAAAACTCCGCCAATTGGCAATCCATAACCTGAATGTGCGTCTGGCATTAAAGCCCCTGCAATTGAAATCGGTAATTTTAATGAATCATAAAGCTGAAATTTAGCTTGTTGATCAATCTCATTTTCTCCAAAAATGGTAAAAGGTGCACGTGTATTTTTTAACTGATGCATTCGTACCTGAACGGGGTTTATCAAACCTTCGGCTACTTTCCCCCAAGTTCCGTTTCCTTCAAACTTTTCAGGATGCAGCAAAACTTCTTTTGCTTCCGTTAGAATGGATTCCTTTTTTTCTCTTTTTCTATATCTGTTTATTTGCCCTAAGGCGATGTTTATTGAATTGTTTTTTGGAAAGCCTAATTTAATCAGGTCTTTTCCGGATAATTTATTTCCCATAAATTTTTAATTATTCTTATTGTTTTTTTTTGCAAACCGATGCTCGTCAAAACTGAAAAGTTCGAACAAAACATAAGCTTACCTGATCTTTTATCCTTTCGGATAAATAATGAAACTGTTATTCGGGAAAATTTGAAGTGTCTAGAATAAAAAAAGCCCGAAACTAAATGTCCTCGGGCTTTTTATATATCTAAAAATGAATTTCTAAGATTGAAATAAGCCACGAAGAAGCGCTGCACCAAATCCGTTTGGTGTGAAGCTTTGTGATGTTGATGTAAGTACAAACATTTCTCTTCGTTTTATAGGGTTATTTTTTTTCGTCTGCAAATATTCATAATTGTTTTTTGATTTTCCAAATTTATTTTAAGAAAATTCATGTAAAAATATTTTCACCAACAAAACTTATCAATAAATCCAAAGCTATACAATTAACAATGAGCAATTTAAATCTTAAATTCTTAAAAAATAAAAAGAAAAAAAAGCTCTGATTTCTCAGAGCTTTACTATTTCATTAGTTTGGTGAATTTTGTTATTCAGTTACTTTGCTTTTAACAACTAATCTGAAACCTTCTCCATGAATGTTAAGAATCTCAACATCTTCGTCAGCTTTTAGATATTTTCTAAGTTTAGCAATGTAAACATCCATACTTCTTGAAGTAAAGTAGTTGTCATCTCTCCAGATTTTTGTCAATGCTAGTTCTCTTGGCATTAAATCATTTTCGTGAAGAATTAACATTTTAAGTAATTCATTCTCTTTTGGAGATAGTTTTATTGGCTCTTCGTTTTCGAAAGTCAAAAATCTAAGTTTAGAATTTAAGTGGAATTTACCAATATTAAACTCAAACTGAACCTGCTCTGCTTTTGTATCCGCAGATTTTCTTTGAATAATAGCTTTGATTTTCATCAATAAAACTTCTGAATCAAAAGGCTTATTCAAATAATCATCAGCCCCCGCTTTGTATCCTTTTAATACATCCTCTTTCATAGATTTTGCAGTTAAGAAGATAATAGGCACTTCGCTATTTTTTTCTCTAATTTCTTTGGCTAAAGTATAACCATCTTTATAAGGCATCATTACATCAAGAATGCATAAATCATACACATCTTTCTTGAATTTTTCGAAACCTTCCATACCGTTTTTAGCTAAAGTAACTTCAAAGTCATTTAACATTAGATAATCTTTAAGAACTGCCCCAAAATTAAGGTCATCTTCTACTAAAAGTATTCTTTTGTTATTATTTTCCATATTTTAATTTATTAATGGTATTTTTATTATAAAGGTGCTACCTTTTCCTTTTTCGCTTTCAACATATACTTGACCATTGTGATCTTCTACTATTCGCTTTACATAAGCCAGACCTAAACCGTGTCCTTTTACATTATGCAAATCTCCTGTATGTTCTCTGTAAAATTTCTCAAAAACTCTTTTTTGAGCTATCTTACTCATACCAAGACCATTATCCTTAACTTTTATCAGAATCATATCTTTGATATTTTCTGTAAAAATTTCAATTTCAGGAACATCTGGAGAATATTTTATGGCATTCTCTAAAATATTTACCAATACGTTTGTAAAATGCACTTCATTTACTAAACAAGTAGTTCTTGAAGCGTTATAATGTTTTACAACGGTTCCATGTCTATCTTCTAAAATTAAATTTACATGTTCAATTGCATCATCAATAATATCATGAATTGCAGTTGGTTCTTTTGTAATATCCAATTCTCTTTTTTCTAATTTAGAAATGCGAAGAACGTTTTCAACCTGAGCATGCATTCTTTTATTTTCATCCCTGATCATTTGCAGATAACGGAATACTTTCTCTTTATCTTCAATAATCTTAGGGTTTCTAATTGCATCAAGTGCCAAATTTATAGTAGCAATTGGAGTCTTAAACTCATGTGTCATATTATTTATAAAATCTGTTTTTATTTCAGATATATGTTTTTGACGCAACAATTGATTTAATGCACTTGTGTAAGCAATTATAATAATAAGCGTAAAAACTATTGATAATATTGTAATACTTAATAACTCTGACAATAAAAATTTCTTTTTATAAGGAAACGTTATATACAA
The DNA here is from genome assembly GCF_041946075.1 of Flavobacterium sp. LAR06. Lineage (NCBI taxonomy): Bacteria > Pseudomonadati > Bacteroidota > Flavobacteriia > Flavobacteriales > Flavobacteriaceae > Flavobacterium > Flavobacterium sp. LAR06. The sequence goes on from NZ_JAUTYT010000008.1 coordinate 251,352, forward strand.
TTCATACTTACTATTCCCTTCATTATCAGTATATATCGGAATATGATAACTTGCATCTTTATCAAAATGAAACCCATCCGATTTTACTTTAGTTGGCAAACCACTATTCAGAACACCAAATTCAAATTTGGTTTTTACACCGTATTCTTCCAGTTCCTTTTTTAGTAATTTATTAAGCTTTTCTTTTGTTATTCTTCCTTCAATTGGCGTTAAGGAAGCAATATCTTTATATTGAATTTGTTGCTGTACTTTATTTAAAATATCTAAGCTTCCTGATTTTTCGATTTTCAAATCTGGTATAATACTTTGTCCTAAAGGATTATTATCGATACCATTATTATTATTATAAACCTCTGTTACACGCTTTGAACTAAAGTTTTTAAACCTTTCACTACTGAACTTTTTATTAAAAAGTGAACCACTTATATCATAATCTTCAGAAGTTAACGTACTAGAATAAACAATTGTTTTATTTGTTTTGGTATTTCTTTGCACATAAAGGACTTCCAGTAAATCTTCTTTCTTAGGGATTTTACCAGTACTGTCTTTTATACGATTGTATTTGTCATAAAAACTATATTCTTCCTGCTGCTCAAGTTTATCAGCAACATTACCAATTACCTGGGTAACGTGGTATTTAAATTGTTCGTCATTATTTTTGAACGAAGAGTTGAACCAAAATACCTGAACCAGAATTATCCCAATAAGAGACAAACTCATAAGCAAAACAAGTATTCTAAAAAATAATTTATTCATCGAAACAAAATTAATATTTTAACAATATACTAAATAATACATTAACCAAATATTAACATTTAAGACTGATTTTGTTTAATATCTAAAATTTTAAGAATTTTAACAACTTCTTCCTTAGCAATTTTAAGATTTACGTTATTAATAACAAAATTGCTTCTGGAAATTCGATCTTCATCCTTCCACTGCATTTGCATTCTGCTTAAAACTTGCGCTGGGGTGGTATTATCGCGTTTTAAGACTCTTTCAATTCTAACTTCTTCTGGTGCGGTTACTGTTATAATATAATCACATTCTTTATATCTGCCACTTTCAAATAATATAGCAGCTTCATAAATTATGTACTCGTAATTTTTATGTCGCAATAACCATACCTCAAAATCTTTTTTTACAGCCGGATGTACTATTGCATTTAATTTAGCTAACTTTTCTTTATCATTAAATACAATTTCAGCAAGCTTAGCCCTGTTTAAAACATCTTTTTCAAAAACACTTTCTCCAAATACATTTTTTATTTCTTTTACAACATGATCCAATTGCATTACTGCTCTTGCACCATCATCAGCTATATAAACAGGAACTCCCATTTCTGCAAAATAATTAGCAATAGTTGTTTTTCCACTACCGATACCTCCTGTTAAACCGATAACCTTTGTCATATTATATTTTAAAAAACATACGAGGAAAAGCTTCTTGTGGTTTTTTCTTTAGAAGAATGATTTTTATAAATGATTTTAAAAACCCTGTTCCGTAGCCATAGAATTGTTTCCAAACTGCAATTACTGACAAGTACCCTATTTTAATACTTTTATTTTGATAACTTGCTGTAAGAAAAATTATAACGAAATATACGAAATATAATTGTAATAAAATATCAATATTGAATATTAACAGTAAAAAAGCTAATAATAACCCAAGTATAAAAACGGTCGGAAAGAAAAAAGTAATCTTATTATGTTCTGGATACCAACTATTTAATATTGGCCTTGCGATTCCAAATTTATGCACCTGAATAGAGAATTTCTCCCAATCAATTCTGCGTTTATGATAAACATATGCCTCAGAAAACAATCTTGTTTCAAAACCTAAATTCCATAAACGAATTGACAAATCAGGATCTTCACCTGGGTGAATATTTCCAAATCCGTTTGATGCTTCAAAAGCTTTTTTAGAAATTCCCATATTGAAACTTCTTGGCTGAAACTTATTAATTTTTTCTGAACCACCACGTATTCCGCCAGTTGTCAAAAATGAAGTCATTGCAAAATTGATTGCTTTCTGTATATCCGAAAAACTATCCAATGCTTTATCAGGCCCACCAAAGCAATCAACATATTCTTCATTTAAAGCTTTTCGAACTTCTGATAAATAATTAGGTGGAATAATACAATCTGAATCAAAGATGATAAAGTAATCACCTCTCGCCTTTTGCATTCCAAAATTCCTTGAATCTCCCGGTCCCGAATTTTCTTTAAAATAATAAGATATATTCAATTTTCCCTGATAAGTTATCACAACATCTTTACATGGAATCGACGAACCATCTTCAACAAGAACAATTTCAAAAGGTTCATTATAATCAGATTTTGAGAGACTTTCTAAAAGTTCATCAACTTCATCTGGACGATTATACACGGGTATAATTAAAGAAAAAATCATAATGGGATGTGCGGTATTAAAGTGGCAATTTTTTTAATTTCAAAATTTTAACAAAGATATGTTATATTCATAAAAAAACCACCAACTTTAGGTTGATGGTTTTTTATTTATAATAAGAAGTTATTATTTAATACTTTCAATATTTACAACTTCATTTGCTTCAGCTTTATAATCAACTCCGGCAAATTCAAATCCAAACAAGTTTAAGAAATCATTTCTGTAACCTGCTAAATCTCCAATAGCCGGTAATGTTTCAGTTGTAGCTTCTTCCCAAAGTTTAGCCACTTTTGCCTGAACATCATCACGCATTTCCCAATCATCAATTCTGATTCTGCCTTTTTCGTCAACAGGAACAGGTGATCCAGTATATAATCTTTCTTGAAACAAACGCTGAATTTGCTCGATACAACCTTCGTGAATTCCTTCTTCTTTCATAATTTTATATAAAAGAGAAATATATAACGGAATTACCGGAATAGCAGAACTAGCTTGAGTTACTAAAGCTTTATTTACAGAAACATAAGCTTGTCCCCCGATAGATTTTAAACTATCCGTAATAGAGAAAGCAGTAGCCTCTAAATGATCTTTTGCACGTCCGATTGTACCTTTACGGTAAACCGCTTCAGTTAATGATGGCCCTATATAAGAATAAGCAACTGTTGTAGCACCTTCAGCCAATAAATTCTCCTCTTTTAACGCATCCATCCACATAGCCCAATCTTCACCACCCATTACAGCTACAGTGTTTTCAATATCCTCTTCATTTGCAGGAGCTATAGAAACTTCAGTTACATTTCCAGTGTGAAAATCTACTGTTTTATTTGTAAAAGTTTGTCCGATTGGTTTTAAAGTCGAGCGATGTAGTACTCCTGTATTAGGATTTGTACGCACTGGCGAAGCCAAACTGTAAATAACTAAATCTACCTGACCTAAATCAGCTTTGATCAAATCTAATGTTTGTCTTTTTATTTCATTTGAAAAAGCATCTCCATTGATACTTTTTGCATATAGACCCGCTTTGTGTGCTTCAACCTCAAATGCAGCAGAATTATACCATCCTGGAGAAGCCGTTTTTCCTTCAACTGGCGGTTTTTCAAAAAATACTCCAATTGTAGCTGCATCAGATCCAAAAGCACTTGTGATTCTTGAAGCTAAACCAAAACCAGTAGATGCTCCAATTACCAATACTTTTTTTGCACCAGCGATTGCTCCTTTTGATTTAATATATTCAATTTGATTTTTAACATTTTGCTCGGCTCCTTTTGGGTGCGCTGTCAAGCAAATAAAGCCTCTCATTCTAGGTTCTATAATCATATTTTTATTGTTTATTCGTGCATTTGCTATTCATTAAAGTGAGGTAAATGATTAGCTTATTTACGTTTAGTGAATTCGTTTTTAGATGACAAATATAAAGTATTTCTTTAGTTCAACAAGGCCTTGGCATGATTTAAAGCCGAATCTGAGACAACTGCACCCGATAACATCTGAGCAATTTCGATAACTCTTTCGTCCTGAGACAGAAGCTTTAATTCTGACTGTGTATCATCGCCAACCGTAGACTTGAATACTTTGAAGTGCGAATCACCTTTTGCTGCTATTTGAGGTAGATGTGTAATGGCAAAAATTTGCATATTCTTACTCATTTCTTTCATTATTTCTCCCATTCTGATCGCAATTTCTCCAGAAACCCCAGTATCTATTTCGTCAAAAATTAAAGTTGGTAATTTTGAATATTGAGCCAGGATCGCTTTTACAGCCAACATTATACGCGACATCTCTCCTCCCGAAGCTACTTTTTTCAATAATCCAAAATCAGTTCCTTTATTAGCAGAGAATAAAAATTGTAATTCGTCTTTTCCGTTTTGGAAATACGTTTCTGACGGTAAAAGTTCTATATTAAAACGAACGTTTGGCATTCCTAATGTTTCTAAAATTGAAATCAATTTATTTGATAAAATCGGAATTGCATTTGCTCTATTTTGATGAATTAACACTGAAAAGGCATCTAATTCTTCCACTTTTTGTTCTGTTGAATTTGTTAGTACAGTAATTTCTTCTTCTATATTTCCTAATTCAATAACTGCGTTTTCTAAATCAGCCTGAATTTGAAGTAATTCATCAACAGAAATCACCTGATGTTTCTTCTGTAAATTATAAATCAATTGCAATTTCTGATTTGTAAGTTCCAGTTTTTCAGGATCATTTAGTAATTTCTCAGAAACGTTTTGCAACTCTCTTGAAACATCATCAAATTCAATTGCAACGCTCGTTACTCTTTCAAATAAATTTTGATATTCTACAGAAAATGGGGCAATTTTTTGAAGTGATGCTTTTATTTCATTTAGATTATGAAAAACCCCAAACTGCTCTTCATTTGCAATAACCAAAGACTTGTCTATTGCTTCTTTTATAACTTCGACGTTATTTAATTTCTCAAACTCAGCTTCTAGCTCTTCCTGCTCACCAGATTTTAATTTAGCAGCAATCAATTCGTTCAATAAAAAAGTATTGTATTCCTGTTCTTTTCCTGAATCGCTTTGCTTTTTCAGTAAAGCAATTAATTTTGATTTATCTGATTTGTAAGCCTTCAATAACTTTTGGTATGAGGCAATCACATCAAAATTATTAGCAATAGCATCGATTATTTTAAACTGAACTGTTTCATCTGATAATTCCTGAGTTTGCTGTTGCGAATGAATATCAATCAAAAACAGACTTAAATCTTGTAATTCCTGAAGATTTACGGGACTATCATTAATAAAAGCACGAGATTTTCCTGAAGGTAAAATTTCACGTCTTATAATCGTGTCATCTTCATAATCAAGGTCATTTGCTTCAAAAAATTCTTTTAAATTATATTTAGAAATTTCAAACTGTGCTTCTATAATACATTTTTCCTCTTTATTTTTTAAAGAAGTCAAATCGGCTCTTTTTCCCAAAACCAAACCCATAGCACCCAAAATAATAGATTTTCCAGCTCCGGTTTCACCTGTAATTATAGAAAAGCCTTTTGAAAAATCTATTGATAATTTTTCAATCAGAGCATAGTTTTTAATTGACAGCGAAGTAATCATAGGATAAAAATGTAATTATAGAAGTTAATGAAGTAGTAAATCGAAAAATCACTTAATATTTAATTTGCGACCATTTGGTAGAATTCAGAGGCGACACTTTATTCAAAACATCAGACAAATCAGTCACTGTAATACTTGGGCCACCTGAAAAGATAGAAACAATCTCATCTGATTTTGCATCAAAAAATACCCGGGTTAAAAAGGCATTTGGTTTAACCGAATTAAATTTCCCTATAAGTAGTATTGAAGATTTGATTCTTTCTTTAGCACCTTTTAAATCATCACTCATTTTATCTAAACCACTATGATACAAAAAGGTAACCTGACGCAAATCACTATACATCGGCGAAATCATATCTGTTATTAAATAATAACGATTCTGAATTCCATCAGCCTGACTCCAACCCTTGTAACCTCCTTGCTGCGCTACATTTGCAATGTTTTGAGCCGTTTCAAGATATTGATTTCCAGCTCCCATTTGAAACGAATCTGCATCCATACCTAAAATTAAATAACTGTAAAAAGAAACGACTGATACTAAATTTGACTCAAAAGTGGTAGGATTAAACAACAAAGGCTCATATTCCGTGTAACGAAAACTAAAATCTTTGTCGTTAAAATTGAATATAGGTGACGAATAAGTTGAATTAAAAATCAATCTGGATGATTGTACCTGAATTGTTCCGGAAAACTGGTCAGAATTATTTGATGACAAGGTGATATACATTGAACAATTGATACGTTCATTTTGTTTTAGCACCGACCCTGTCCAATCTGTTTTATTTACAAATTCAGATAAGGATGTCTGGAGTGTTTTAAAAACCTGTTGGTTAGGATTTGGTAGCCTTTCAGTATTAATAGTTACGGTACAATTTAGCTGTTGTGCTTGTGTCAAGCCAAAAATTAAAAATACTAAAAGAGTAACTATTTTTTTCATAGAAAAATACTATTTGACTTGGCGTAAATATAAAAACACTAATACTTATTCTGAAACCTTAAAATAATTACAATTTTGAAAAATGCGAAATCACCTTATTTAAAATATCAACTGCAACTGATTCTTTTGATTTTAATTCCATTGGTTCAATTTTAAAATCCTTATCAATAAAAGTAACTTTATTGGTTTCTTTTTTAAAACCTGCCCCTTCATCTTGTAAAGAATTAAGAACAATCAAATCTAAGTTTTTTTTCTGAATTTTCAACTTAGCATTTTCAATTTCATTTTCAGTTTCCAACGCAAAACCAATTAAAAACTGATCTTTTTTAATTACTCCCAATGATGCTAAAATATCTTTTGTCTTTTCAAGCTCAATCGTGAATTCATCTGCAGCTTTTTTAATTTTCTGAGAAGCAACAACTTTAGGTCTATAATCAGCAACCGCCGCTGCCGCAATAGCAACATCAACCTGATTATAACAAGAATGGCATGCGTCGTACATTTCCTGGGCCGAAACCACATTTACAACTTCAACTAAACTATTTTTTACTTTAAAATGGGTTGGACCCGCAACTAAAATTACTTGTGCTCCTAATTTTGCAGCTTCATTAGCTATATCAAAACCCATTTTCCCAGAGGAATGGTTTCCAATAAAACGCACAGGATCTATCGCTTCGTATGTTGGTCCCGCAGTAATAAGTATTTTTTTTCCTTTGAGCGGTAATTTACTTTCTAAATCTGCTTCAAGAAAAGCAATAATATTTTCCGGTTCAGCCATTCTTCCTTCTCCTGACAAACCGCTGGCAAGCTCACCACTTTCTGCCGGAATCATTACGTTTCCAAACTGTTTTAAGGCTGCAAAACTGGATAAAGTTGAAGGATGTTTATACATATCCAAATCCATTGCAGGAGCAAAATAAACAGGACATTTAGCTGATAAATAAGTTGCTATAAGAAGATTGTCACAGTTTCCTGTAGCCATCTTAGATAATGTATTAGCAGTTGCCGGAGCAATTAACATTAAATCAGCCCAAAGACCTAATTCAACATGATTGTTCCAAACTGCATCTTCATCATCCTGATTAAAAAAAGTAGAGTGTACAGGATTTTTTGATAACGTTGATAACGTAAGTGGAGTTACAAAATCCTTAGAAGCAGGTGTCATTATCACTTGGATATGTGCACCTGCTTTTATAAAGAGTCGTACTAATGAGGCTGTTTTATAGGCTGCAATTCCACCAGAAACTCCTAGTAAAATTTTCTTCCCGTTTAAAACTGACATTATACTATATTATTTGTTTGAACCTCTGTGATAAGTTTTTCCGTCTAACCATTCCTGAACAGCTAAAGCGTGTGGTTTTGGTAATTTTTCGTAAAATTTAGAAACTTCAATTTGTTCTTTATTTTCAAAAACTTCTTCAAGACTGTCATTATAAGTAGCAAACTCTTCTAATTTCTCAGTTAATTCCTTTTTTATTTCAGAATTAATTTGATTTGCTCTTTTAGCCATAATGGTAATTGCTTCATACACATTTCCTGTTGGCTCTTCAATAACAGTTTTATTATATGTTATTGTATTTACAGGAGCATTCGTCTTTTTTAAATCCATGACTTTATTTATTTAGTAAATTTTTGTAAATCTGTTTCAACTCTGGCGTACATTTCGTCTGCCTCTTTTTTATATTTTGTGTCGCTTTTGAACTTTAATAAGTTATTATAAGCCACTTTAGCTACATTTAAACGCTCTTCCATTTTTGAAGGAATACTGTTTATCGCTAATTTATATGCCGAATCGTATTTGTAGAACAATGCATCTTCTTTAAAAGGTGTTCCAGGGAAATCAGCAATAAAATTATCAAAAGCTATTAATGCAGATTTGTAATCTGAAATAGTATTATATCCTTTAGCATTTTCATATGCCTTTTTCTCTAATTTACCATTCAAAATTTTCACCGCTTCGTTAGCCTGAGCAATGTATTCTGAATTTGGATAATTATCAATAAACGCTTGTAATTTCTCTAAAGCTTTTACCGTATCAGTCTGGTCTAAACTATAAACCGGAGCTAATTTTGAATAACTATATGCACCTAAAAACGCAGCTTCTTGTACTTTTTCACTACGAGGATAACCTGAAACAAAACTTTCAAACTGATAACCAGCTAAATAATATTGTTTTGTTTTGTAATAGGATTGTGAAAACATATAAAAAAGCTTTTCAGCCTGAGGTTTACCTCTATATGATGGTGCTAATTGTTCAAAAAGACGAATTGATTTATTGTACTTTCCAGCATCATACATTTTTGTTGCCATTTCAAATTTTGCCGCAACATCTTCATTTTTCAAAGCTTTTTGGTAATCACTACAAGAACAAAAAAGGACAACAACAATTAATAGAGATACTATTTTTTTCATTTTCTTACTTTTATTATGATTTCGTAGACAATTATGCCAAAGCAAAATCACACCGAAGTTCCGGTGGCAAATTTAGTTATTAATTTAGCTACTACAAAATATTTTTTGGTATAATAAAATACCGGCAAATTTACTCTACTTTAATACTGCTTTTAACAAATTTGTTTAATCTTTCTGCCAATGAATCATCAACAGCTACCAAAGGCAAACGCACTGTATTATCAGCAATACCAAGGGCTTGAAACACTTGTTTGATTCCAGCTGGGTTTCCTTGTTCAAAAATCATATCAATACAATCTGATAAAAAGTATTGCGTTTTGAAAGCTTCACTTACTTTTTTATTCAGACCCAAACGGATCATTTCTGAAAATTCTTTTGGAAATCCCTGCCCAATAACTGAGATTACCCCAGCTCCACCAGCTAAAACAATTGGTAAAGCGATCATGTCATCGCCAGAAATTACAAGAAAATCTTTTGGTGCATTTTTTATCAGTTGCATAGCCTGAGCCATATCGCCGGCTGCTTCTTTTATTGCTACAACATTACTAAAATCATTAGCCAGACGAACTACCGTTGCGGGCAACATATTGCTAGATGTTCTCCCAGGAACATTGTATAAAATTACCGGAATTGGCGAAGCTTCTGCAATAGCTTTAAAATGCTGATAAATTCCTTCCTGCGTTGGTTTATTATAATAGGGAGAAACAGAAAGGATAGCCTCAAAAGCAGAAAAATCTCCTGTCTTTAATTCCTCAACAATCTGCATTGTATTATTACCACCAACACCAAGAACTAAAGGCAATCTTCCCTTGTTAGTATCAATTACTGTTTTTATAACTAATTCTTTTTCGGCTTGTGTTAAAGTAGCGTTTTCAGCTGTTGTTCCCATAACAACAAGATATTCAACTCCTCCATCAATCGAAAAATTAACGATGCGTTGCAACGCTTCGAAATCAACTGAAAAGTCTTTTTTAAATGGGGTTACAAGCGCAACACCAGTTCCTATTAATGATTGCATATTCTATTTATAATTTATTTTATACTTTTTAAATACTTAAACAATTCGGAAATGAATAGTTTATAATTTTCCATTTCGGTATCAATCATCCATCGATTTAATGTTTTATCGACCGAAGAAAATCCTACCTTAAACTTCGCTTTTGATTTACTTGTTGTCATCATTAAAATCGGTTTTTCGATTTCATAGTAACTAATCAAAAGGTCAAATTCTGTATCAGTAAATTCACTTAGAAATTCTTCAGTAAACTCTCCCTTCCAATTGATCTGTTTTTTACAAAAAGTAGGTCTCGAATATGTTTTTTTCTTTTTTAATTTACCTCTATATGCAACGATTTTTATGTTTTCAGAGACAATCCCTTGTAGGATCAGCTCTTTTACCAATTCCTTTGAATGACGAAATCCACTTTCATCTATCAGCAGACCAATTGTTTGCACATTACTAGTAAACACTTCGTTTTTTTCAATATGCAGGTTATTTTTTAATGATTTTTTTACAAAAAATTCCTTTATATAATTTAAAAACATAGTATTTTTACCAATTACAAAATTAATTATTTAAGTCGCATTTAAGATGGTAAAACTAAAAAAGTATAACGGATTTTTAAAACTTTTTGTTATATTCTTAACACTTTTTTTTATATTTTCCTGCAGTCAGAAAAATTATAATCTAACGAAGATAGAAGGAAAACAGCTTCCGGTAACAGAAAAAGCAAATGAAACTCCTGAAATTGAAAACTTCATCAAACCATATCGCGATCATATTAATAAGGATTTAGACAGTATTTTGGCTTATTGCCCAGAAACTTTGGATAAAAGTACCGGAAAATGGCAAACTACCATTGGAAGTTTAATGGCCGATGTTTGTTTGCAAAGAGGGAATTTAGTTTTTAAGGCGCGTGAGAAGAAAGACATCGATTTATGTTTATTGAATCATGGAGGAATCCGTGCTATATTACCAAAAGGAAATGTAACAACTAGAACAGCTTATGAAATTATGCCTTTTGAAAACAGTTTGATTGTTCTTGCATTAAGCGGTAATCAAATTCTTGAAATTGCCAGCTATATTATTAAGGAGAAAAAACCTCAACCTCTAGCTGGAATGACTTTTACGATATCAAAAGAAAATACAGCGAAAAACATTCTGATTCAGGGAAAACCTATTGATGTTAGTAAAACCTATTATGTGGTTACAAATGATTATTTGGCCAATGGCGGAGACAACATGAATTTCTTCTTAAAAGCTACTGCTAAATTTGACCTGAATTACAAAATCAGAAACGTCTTAATTGATTATTTTAAAGAAGTTGATACTATTCCGATTAAAAACGATGTTCGAATTACAGTTGAATAAAACATTACGAGACAAAAATTAAAATTACTGCGCTTAAGCAAAAAAAATATACAATGAAAAGAAGAGAATTTATCGAGAAAACAGCCGCAAGTACTGCCCTATTGAGTTTAGGTTTGTCATTAAGCAGTTTTGAATCTAACGATATTAAGCACTTAACTATTTTACACACTAATGATGTTCACAGCCACATAGATCCTTTTCCGGCTGATGATCCTCGTAATGCAAATAAAGGCGGTGTGTCACGAAGAGCAGCTCTTATAGAAACTATCCGTAAGGAAAACCCAAATGTACTTCTGTTAGATGCAGGTGATATTTTTCAGGGAACTCCGTATTTTAATTATTACGGCGGCGAGCTTGAATTTAAGCTAATGAGTATGATGAAATACGATGCGTCTACCATAGGAAATCATGATTTTGATAATGGTCTTGATGGTTTGCATGCACAAATGCCTCACGCCACTTTTGAATTTATCAATTCAAATTATGATTTTAAAAATACCGTAATGAATGGCCTTGTAAAACCTTATAAAATCTTCAATAAAAACGGAATTAAAGTTGGCGTTTTTGGATTAGGAATTGAACTTGATGGTTTGGTTGACAAGAAAATGTACAAAGAAACTGTATATAATGATCCTGTAGAAATTGCACAAGATATGACGCAAAGGCTAAAAAAGGAAGAGAAATGCGATCTAGTAGTTTGTCTTTCTCACTTAGGCTATAATTATAAAAATGACGAATCTAAAATTTGTGATTTGAAATTGGCTGAATTAACACAAGATATTGATTTAATTATTGGTGGGCATACGCATACGTTTTTGGACAAACCAACTATTGTGAAAAATAAGGCCGGCGAAAATGTATTGGTTAATCAGGTTGGTTGTTACGGAATAAACTTAGGCCGTATCGATTTTTATTTTGACAAAAATAAAGCTCACACCAATCAGGGAAAATCAATCATTGTATAATACTTTTCTTTGCCCTTTTGATCTTTCGAGAAAATATTCGGCCATAAAATAGTAGGCTAGAATTTGTGTTACATCACGAATCAAAACCAGAACGACAGAGTGCGAAAAGTATTCATTGAAAATATAAAATATATCTGAAAATATATAACAAACTGCCATTAAAGACATTATTAGGGCAATGTGTGTACCTTTTACGATATAACGCACAAAACAGAAATAACTCATAATACTAAGAACAATACCGTAAATAGTATAGAGTGCATTGTACTTTTTCATATTATCTGACTGCAGACTTAAAACCGAAACGAGCAAATAAACTATAAAAATCACTACTATTGATACCGGCAGAATGTCTTTTTTACTTAATTTAACTTTCTCTCGCTCTACTATGAAAATTTTTAAGAGAAGAAGATAAACTACCAAAAAACTTAAAACTGCACCAATTTCCGAAACCTCAACATCCATCAAATCAAATACCTGACCTACAAAACAAAATAGAAATATAAAGCCTTCTGTTTTTCCTAACTTAGATTCATTGCTTATGAAAAAATAAAAGAATATTGCTGGCAATACTACTGCTTTTGCATAGATTGCCAGAAAATCCTGCTCTGCCCAATCAAAAATAATGGTGAGCAGCAACGCCAGAAAATACAAAATCAACGACGGTTTATTCGCTTTCATTCAGTTTAGTTATAAAATCTTCCTCAGATAATATCGGAATATTTAATTTATTCGCTTTTTCTAATTTGGCAGGCCCCATATTATCTCCTGCGACCACAAAATCAGTTTTTGCAGAAATGGAGCTTCCAACTTTTCCTCCATTATCTTCAATTGTTTTCTTTAATTCATCTCTCGAAAACTGAGCAAATACTCCTGAAACAACAAAAGTTTTTCCGATGAATTTTTCTGTAGCATTGGGATTGATTTTTTCTACTATTTCAAATTGAACTCCATAACTTTTTAGACGTTCAATTATTTTTTGATTTTCTTCATTTTCAAAAAACTCAATTACACTTTTTGCAATTCGTTCTCCAATTTCATCAACTAAAACTAGTTCCATTAAGGAAGCTTTGCTTAGTGCATCCATGTGTTTATAATGTTTCGCTAGTTTTTTAGCAACTGTTTCACCAACAAAACGAATTCCCAGTGCAAACAAAACACTTTCGAAAGGAATCTCTTTTGATTTCTCAACTCCATTTACCAGGTTCTCAGCTGATTTTTGCGCCATCCTTTCTAAAGGTAAGACATCTTCAACCTTTAACTCATATAAATCAGCATAATTATGAACCAATCCGTTATTGAATAATAATGCAACCGTCTCACCACCAAGTCCTTCAATATCCATTGCTTTTCTTGAAATATAATGTTGAATTCGGCCAATAATCTGAGGAGGACATCCGTAGAAATTCGGACAATAATGGTTTGCTTCACCTTCTGAACGAACCAGTTCTGTCTGGCATTCCGGGCAATGGGTTATATATTCTGTTTTTACTGAATTTTCAGGGCGCTGTTCTAAATCAACAGCAATAATTTTTGGAATAATTTCTCCGCCTTTTTCAACAAAAACAGTATCATTTATTCTTATATCTAATTTCTCAATTTGATCTGCATTGTGCAAGGAAGCTCTTTTTACGATCGTTCCTGCCAATTGTACCGGTTCTAGATTTGCAACCGGAGTAATTGCTCCCGTACGTCCTACCTGATACGAAATTGATTTTAATTTAGTCGAAACCTGTTCTGACTTAAATTTATAGGCAATAGCCCAACGTGGTGATTTTGCAGTATATCCTAATTCTTGCTGATGCTGAATACTGTTTACTTTAATAACTACTCCATCAGTTTCATATGGTAATTTATGGCGATGAATATCCCAATAATCGATGAAGTCAAAAACTTCCTGCATATTATTAACAAGCTTGGCTTCATTTGGAACCTTAAAGCCCCATTTTCTTGCAGATTCCAGCCCTTCAATTTGAGAAGAAAATGGCAAGTTACTGCTCGTCACAGAATATAATAAACATTCTAACGGGCGTTTTGCAACCTCAGCACTGTCTTGTAATTTTAAACTTCCTGAGGCTGTATTTCTAGGATTTGAATAAGGCGTTTCTCCAATCTCAATTAATTCCTGGTTCATTTTTTCGAAACCTTTTAAAGGCAAAATAATTTCACCACGGATATCGAATTTATCCGGATAATTTCCTTTTAGCTGTAACGGAATCGATTTTATCGTTTTAATATTATTTGTAACCTCATCTCCCTGGAAACCATCTCCCCTGGTTAATGCCTGAGTTAATTTTCCATTTTCATAAGTAATACTAATAGAAGCACCATCATACTTTAATTCGCAGGTGTACTCTAATTTAACATTCCCTAAAACTCTCTGAATTCGGTTTTCCCAATCTAATAAATCTTCTTTAGAATAGGAATTATCCAAAGAATACATACGATATTGATGGGCAATGGTTTTGAAATTTTTGGTAACAGTTCCACCGACACGTTGCGTAGGCGAATGTTCATCAAAAAACTCAGGATTTTTTTCTTCCAGATCCTGAAGCTGCTTTAATTTAATATCGAAATCATAATCTGAAATTGTGGCATTATCTAGCACATAATAATTGTAGTTGTGCTGATTAAGTTCTTCGCGTAAAGCCTGAATTGTTTCTTGAATACTCATAAAATATTAAAATGATGCGGATTGTAATGTTGAATAACTGAATATCAAAATTAGAATTATTTTCGCTGAAAAACATCAAAAAACAAAAGTTTTAAAAATCAAAAATCAGGCAACAACAAATTGCAGCCTGATTTTCTTCTTGTCCACTTTTCTTAAAAAAGAATTAAACAAAACCAACTTCCAAATGGTTTCTTCATTTTATATTCTTACTCTGATTATCAAATAATTAGAATGCAAATATAAAACTATTTTTGGATAATGATAAAGTCAGAACGTCTATTTAACAAATGTTCCTCTTCCGTGCATTTTACTCCATTTTTACATTTGTTAATCAATCGGCTTTCCCCATAACCAATTGCACTTTCAATCCTGGACGGATCAATATCCTGTGAAACAATATAATCTCTTGTTGACTTAGCTCTGTTATCAGAAAGTTTCATGTTATACGAATCTTTTCCGCGGGAATCAGTATGCGATTCAATCTTGATTCTGATGTTTGGAAATTTTTTCATAATAAAAACCACTTTTGTTAACTCTTCAATTGCAAGTGGTGTGATGTCGTATTTGTCGTAGTCAAAATATATTGGGTTAACATCTACTTTTTCAACTCCTTTTTTCTTAACAACTAAATCATCGTAATTGCTCAATTCGAAATTAACATCCTTAATCTCCCCTCCGTTTTCGTTGGTAGTTTCTACTGTTTTATCATCGCTGCTATAATTTGGTTTTGCGGCGATCATTTTAACTAATTTTCCACACGGAACTTCAATAGCATATTTACCTTCATAATTTGTTTTGGTTTCGCCAAGAACTTCACTATAAGAATTATAAGCCATAATGGAAACATCGGTAAGTGGTAATTTTGTTTTACGGTCTATTGCCATTCCGGAGATACTTTGGTTGCAAACAGGTTTTCCTTTGGTAAAGGAATAAATATCATCATCTCCTTTTCCTTCTGACCTATTGGAAGAAACATAACCGTAATTTTCCTGACTGTCAATTATAAAGGCGAAATCATCTTTATTACTATTAATTGGAGGTCCTAAGTTTACCGGGGTTGAAAAACTACCATCTGCTAAAAGTGAACTTTCGTACACATCCAAATCGCCATAACCGTAATGTCCATCAGAAGAAAAATATAGCTTTCCGTTACGGAAATATGGAAAAAGATCATTTCCAATTGTGTTAATCTTTGATCCAAGGTTAATAGGAGAACTCATTGTTCCGTCGGCAGCAATTTTTACGTAATACAGATCAGTTTCTCCAATACCTCCTGGCATATCTGATGCAAAGAAAAGCCATTGTCCGTCTTCACTTAAAGAAGGATGTCCAACAGAATAATCATCGCTGTCAAAGAAAACCTTTTGTGGATTTTCTAATTTATTGTTTACAATATCGCCTTTAATAATTTGAAAATTATTCGTTTTGGTTTCATCGATAACCAATTTATTCTTTTTGACAATGTTTGTCGAATAATAAATTGTTTTTCCGGCTGCGTCAAAAGAGGCAGTTGCTTCATGATACTTGGTCATTACATTTGGAAGAAATACTGTTTCATTAAACAAACTTCCATCTGCAGGATTTCTTTCGGCAGTATACAAATTTAAAAAAGGCTGATTGTTCCAGGTATACAATTTTTCGCTAAACTTTGTTGTATCCCTAGCAGAAGTAAATACTACCCGATCCTGAAAAAAAGTGGCACCAAAATCAGATTTACTTGTATTAATATCCAGATTTTTAATTGTATAAAGAGATTTCGCTTTAGATAAACTATCCATCTGCTTCTTTTGAGCAACGTATTTGTTTATTTCATTCTGATCTCCTTTTTTAGAAAGATACTCTTTTGTCATTTTATCTGCTTCGTCATAATCCATAACACCTTTTAAACACTGAATGTAACGCAAGTAGTAAATATCTGTCAAATTATTGCCTTGCACCTCATATAGTTTTTTATACCACTTTAAGGCATTTCTGGCATCTGAAATGAAATAATATGAATCGGCAGCATTCTTTAAAGTTTGCGCTGTCGGGCTTTTAATGTTCTGTAAAATTTCTTCGTAGGCTTTTGAAGCATCAGCGTACGCATAATTTCTAAACAGAGCATCTGCCTTTTTTAAATTAGTCTGAGCAAAACTAAATGTAAAACTCAAAACTAAACTTAGGATATATAATTTTTTCATAGGTTTTACTTTTAGAAGAATCGAGGAGATTTAATTTTACTTTCGTTTTTGTTAAACTGGTAACGCAAGATAATTTCATGCGATCCATCGTTGTATTTGTTAAGATCGCTAACGGTGTAATCAAAAGCATATCCGATATAAAAACTTCTAGATATTTGAAAACCTGCCAGGATGCTTATAGAATCGTCTGTTCTATAAGAACCTCCTATTACAAATTTTTCAGCAATCATAAAATTCGCCGAAATATCAGCAGTTAATGGCGCTCCACTTACTGCCTTTACCAAAAATGCGGGTTTGAATTTTAAATTTGGATTTAAATCAAAAACATAACCTCCCATCAGGTAATAATGCAAACGATCATAGTTTACTGATTCCTGAATATCATCGTAATAATTACTCTGAATAAAACTCGGAACAGAAAGTCCTAAATACCATCTGTCAGTATAATAATAAACTCCCGCCCCAACGGCTAATTTTGCCTGGTTGTCAATATTCTGATTTAACAAAACATCATTTGGATCGTAGTATCTCCCTTTTGACCAGTCAACATTTAACATTCTCATACCCGCTTTAAGACCAAATGCCAGTCTTTTTTCATAACCAAGAGGAATAGAATAGGCAAAATTTCCATCAATATATAATTCATTTGATGGTCCAATTTTGTCATTAACAATGCTTAATCCTAAACCTATTTGCTCATTTCTAAGCGGTGACTGAATAGTAAACGATTGTGTCTCTGGCGCTCCTTCAATTCCAACCCATTGCGAGCGATACAAAAGAGCTGCTTCTAAAGTGCCGGTAGACCCAGCATAAGCTGGGTTTACGGCCATAGTGTTGTACATATATTGTGTATACTCCGGATCTTGCTGTGCACTGACGCAAACCGAGATAAAAGAACATATTAAAATGAAATACGTTTCTAATGATTTTATATATAGTTTCATAACGATACTTATTTAGTTTAATTAATTAGATGATTAATATAGCTGCTTATCTCATTATAGATAACCATCCTTTTTTAACCGTTCCGTTTCCAATGTCTATCACATAAAAATAAGTACCTGTAGGCAACATATCTCCTCTATTTATAACTCCAGATACATTGGCAGTACCGTTCCAATCATTTTCATAATGTTGTTTACTGTATACTAATGCACCATATCTATTATAAACTTTTAACTCATTGTTTGGATACGATTCAATACAGTCAATTCTGAAAAGATCATTTGTTCCGTCATTATTCGGAGTAAACTCGTTATAAACTGTTAAACAAACAGGCTCAACAGAAGCTGAAGCAGTATTGTTTGTTGCATCAACATCTAAAGGAGTTGAAATTTCAATAGTTGCAACATTTAAGTAATCACCTCCAGGTAAAACTTCCGCAACGATCGTAAGTGTTACACTTTGACCAGCATTTAGTGTTGGAATTGTCCAAAGTGTCGTTGTCTGATCATAGGTACCGACGCTTGCATTTGCGCTTACGAAATCATAACCACTAGGTAATAAATCGCTTACAACAGTATTTATAAAATTGCCTTCACCAACGTTGTTCACTGTTACAGTAAAGGTCACCTGCTCACCAAAATTTGGTTTAGGATTATTAACTGTATTCGTAATTGTTAAATCAGAACATGTAGCTACAACAACATTCAAAGATTTAGTTGTAGTTTCATCACAGTTATTGGTATAAGTTACTGTTACAGTACCAGGGCCTACATCAGACCATGAAATAGTTGCTGAACCATCTGCAGTACCTCCGCCAGAAGTAATTGTTCCGTTTGAAACTGACCATACATAATTGGATTTTCCATTCGCAATTGAATATGTAACATCTTGGAAAACACAAGGTGTATCATCAGTAGTTGCTAATTGTACCAAAGCATCATTTTCGAAATTAATTGTTATTGCAAGTCTTGTGGCACTAGCACAACCATTTGTTGTATTATTAAGAGCAGCGGCATAATATGTTCCAGCCGTAAGCTGTGTATTTGCTGCCAAAGGTGTACCGCCCGTTGCTGAAGAATACCAAACTACATTTGTTTCATTTACTAATATATCAACAAGTGTTGGCAATTTAGATAAACAGAATGTTTGTGTAGTTCTTGGTGTAGTTACGACACCAGGGGTACTAACATCTACTACAACTGCTAATCTTACTGGATTTTCACAGCCTACTGTACTTGACACAGCACCGTAATAAGTTCCGTCGACCAATGCTGTTGTTGCTGGCAACGCAGTTCCACCAATTGCTGTACTATACCAAATTACATTTGCTTCATTCACCTGAATATCAGCAACTGTTGGTGTATTTAATGTACAGAAGTTTTGAGTGGCAGAATTTGTAGTTGGCGTAGCTGCAGGGTTTACAATAGTTACTGTTACCTGTAAGCGAGTTGCACTTTTACATCCCGTTATTGCATCTGTAATTTCTCCAAAATAGATACCTGATGTTAATGGTGTAGTTGTTGGAATTGGTGTTCCGCCAATAGCGCTACTAAACCAAACAACATTACTTTCGTTTACCTGAATATTAGCAAACGTTGGAGCAATATTTATACAAAAGCTCTGAGCTACATTATCAGTTGTCGGAGTATTTGAACTTCCAACAGTAACTGTTACTTTTAGTCTTATAGTACTTTCACAACCTGTAGTTGCGTCTTTTATAGCTGCATAATAATCTCCATTTACTAAAGCTGTAGTTGAAGCAATTGCTATTCCGCCAGTTAAAGCTGTATACCAAACGACATTACTTTCGTTTACCTGAATATCTGCAACAGTTGGATTATTTTCAGAACAGAAAGCCTGAACAAGAGCCGTTGTTGTTGGTGTACCCGGATCTGTAACGCTAATCGTCACTGATAATCTTGCAGCACTTTCACATCCTGTTGTTGGATCTTTGATCACTGCAAAATAGGTTCCGCTTGTTAATGTATTTGTTGATGGAATAACTGTTCCACCTGTTAAAGCTGTGTACCAAACTATATTTGCTTCATTCAACTGAATACTTGCAAAGGTTGGTGCATCAGCCAAACAGAAGTTTTGCGTACCAGCCGTTACTAAAGTTGGTGTACCAGGATCCGTTACACTAATTGTTACTGATAATCTTGCAGCGCTTTCACATCCTGTTGTTGGATCTTTGATCACTGCAAAATAGGTTCCACTTGTTAGCGTATTCGTTACTGGAATAACAGTTCCACCGGTTAAAGCTGTATACCAAACAATATTAGCTTCATTCAATTGAATACTTGCAAAAGTTGGTGCATCGGCCAGACAGAAGTTTTGAGTTCCTGCCGATACCAAAGTTGGTGTACCCGGATCTGTAACGCTAATAGTCACTGATAATCTTGCAGCACTTTCACATCCTGTTGTTGGATCTTTGATCACTGCAAAATAGGTTCCGCTTGTTAGTGCATTAGTTGATGGAATAACAGTTCCACCTGTTAAAGCTGTGTACCAAACTATATTTGCTTCATTCAATTGAACACTTGCAAATGTTGGTGCATCGGCCAAGCAGAAGTTTTGCGTTCCAGCCGTTACCAAAGTTGGTGTGCCTGGATCCGTAACACTAATCGTTACTGATAATCTTGCAGCACTTTCACATCCTGTTGTTGGATCTTTGATCACTGCAAAATAAGTTCCGCTTGTTAGTGTATTAGTCGATGGAATAACTGTTCCACCGGTTAAAGCTGTGTACCAAACTATATTTGCTTCATTCAATTGAATACTTGCAAATGTTGGTGCATCGGCCAAACAGAAGTTTTGTGTACCAGCCGTTACCAAAGTTGGTGTACCTGGATCCGTAACACTAATCGTTACTGCTAATCTTACAGCACTTTCACATCCTGTTGTTGGATCTTTGATCACTGCAAAATAAGTTCCGCTTGTTAGTGTATTAGTTGATGGAATAACTGTTCCACCGGTTAAAGCTGTGTACCAAACGATGTTTGTTTCATTCAACTGAATACTTGCAAAGGTTGGTGCATCGGCCAAACAGAAGTTTTGTGTACCAGCCGTTACCAAAGTTGGTGTACCTGGATCCGTAACACTAATTGTTACTGATAATCTTGCAGCGCTTTCACATCCTGTTGTTGGATCTTTAATCACGGCAAAATAGGTTCCACTTGTTAGTGTATTAGTCGATGGAATAACTGTTCCACCTGTTAAAGCTGTGTACCAAACTATATTTGCTTCATTCAATTGAATACTTGCAAATATTGGTGCATCTATAGAGCAGAAACTTTGTGTTCCAGCCGTTACCAAAGTTGGTGTACCTGGATCAGTTACGTTAATCGTTACTGATAATCTTGCAGCACTTTCACATCCTGTTATTGGATCTTTGATCACTGCAAAATAGGTTCCGCTTGTTAATGTATTTGTTGATGGAATAACTGTTCCACCAGTTAAATTTGTATACCAAACTATATTTGCTTCATTCAATTGAATACTTGCAAATGTTGGTGCATCGGCCAAACAGAAGTTTTGCGTTCCTGCCGTTACTAATGTTGGTGTACCAGGATCTGTTACGTTAATCGTTACTGATAATCTTGCAGCGCTTTCACATCCTGTTGTGGGATCTTTGATCACTGCAAAATAAACCCCACTTGTCAATGTCGTTGTTGCCGGAATTAAAGTTCCGCCGCTTAAAGAATCATACCAAACTATATTGGTCTCATTCAACTGAACACTTGCAAAGGTTGGTGCATCTGCCAAACAGAAGTTTTGTGTGCCAGCTGTTACTAAAGTTGGTGTACCTGGATCAGTTACACTAATAGTAATAGCCAATCTAACATTACTTTCGCAAGTCGTTATCGGATCTTTTATTGCAGCAAAATAAGTTCCGCTTGTAAGTGTATTTGTTGATGGAATAAGTGTTCCACCAGTTAATGAAGTATACCAAACTATATTTGTCGCTGGACTAACATTAATACTTGCAAAAGTAGGAGCACTTGATAAACAGAATTCCTGAGCGGTATCTGCAATTACTGGTGTTCCTGGATCAGTCACACTAATATTTATAGCCAACCTAACAGTACTTTCACAAGTTGTTGTTGGATCTTTTATGGCTGCGTAATATGTTCCACTTGTCAATGCTGCTGTCGATGGAATTAAACTTCCACCATTAAGCGCGGTGTACCAAATAATATTTGTTGCCGGGCTAACATCGATACTGGCAAATGTTGGATCATTTACCACACAGAATTCCTGAGTCGTTCTATTGATTATCGGAGTTCCAGGATCAGTTACACTAATTGCAATAGCCAATCTCACATTGCTTTCACAAGTTGTTGTTGGATCTTTTATGGCTGCGTAATATGTTCCGCTTGTCAAGATTGTTGTTGATGGAATTACTGTTCCACCTACCAAAGCTGTATACCAAACGATATTCGCCGCTACTGCCGGACTTACATTTACACTTGCAAATGTCGGTGCATTTACCAAACAGAATTCCTGGGCTGTATCTGTAATAACTGGTGTGCCAGGATCAGTTACACTAATTGTAATAGCCAATCTAACATTACTTTCGCAAGTTGTTGTTGGATCTTTTATGGCTGCGTAATACGTTCCTGAGGTTAGTGTTGCTGTTGCCGGAATTAAACTTCCACCTGTTAAAGCTGTATACCAAACAATATTTGTTGCCGGGCTAACATCGATACTTGCAAATGTTGGCGCATTTACCAAACAGAATTCCTGAGCAGTATCTGCAATTACTGGTGTTCCTGGATCAGTCACACTAATATTAATAGCCAACCTAACAGTACTTTCGCAAGTAGTTATCGGATCTTTTATTGCAGCATAATATGTTCCTGATGTTAATATTGCTGTTGATGCAATTAGGTTTCCACCATTTAACGCATCATCATACCAAACAATATTTGTTGCTGGACTCACATCAATACTTGCAAAAGTAGGAGCATCTACCAAACAGAATTCCTGAGTCGTATCTGTAATAATTGGTATACCTGGATCAGTTACCGTTACTGTAACTAATAATCGGCCTGAACTTTCACAACCAGTAATAGGATCTAAAATTCCTGCATAATAAGGACCATTAGCCAAGGCTGTTGTTGTTGCCAATGCCGTCCCTCCAGTTGGTATACTATACCACACCACATTTGCTTCATTTACCTGAAGATTAGCAACTGTTGGATTACTAACCTGACAGAAATCCTGAGTTGAGTCAGTAGTCGTTGGTGTTTCCGGATCATTAACTGTTACGGTAACTAATTTAAGTTCACCGTTTTTATTCTGACATGTATTATCACTTGTAACTGCTACATAATAAGCCATCGGGCTCATAGCAGTGGTTAATCCTGAAGCCGTTAAAACTCCGGTACTACTAACTGTATAACTTACTCCACCAATTACACCAGTAAAGATAGGCTGAGTTTTATTAGCATCTAAATACCAGAAGAATACAGGATTTGCTAAGCTACTTGTTGGTGTCAATGTCGCAACCGTGTCATGACAAATAGAAGCGTTATCTACAACAACATCAGTTTCAAGTGAAGTTGGCAAAATAGTGAATGTTACAGGTGTTCTGTCTGCGGGCGCAGTTTCGCAATATTCTGTAGCACTAACTCCAACATAGTACGTATAAATGCCTGGAGCTAAACCGGTCAATACCAATTTTGCTGTTACTTCGCTAAGGGCTGTTTGAGTGGTACCATCAAAACTATACCAGTGATAAACCGGATTTGTAAGTACCGGCGTCGCATTCAAAATTGCATCCAATGTAACTGTACCGCTTTCACTACAAATTATAGTATTATTTCCTCCATTAATTGTCACATTTGCAATTGCAGTTGAAGGAGTTGTTGCTCTCACTACTACTGTAACCTCGCCTCTTTCCAAAGCAGGACAACCGTAACGAATTGGCTGAACATAATATTTATAAGTACCTGCAGCTAATGTAGCAGGAAGTGTAAACGTTTGACCACTAGCAACCTGATTTCCTCCTGTTGGGGAATCATACCAGATATAATCAGTACAAGCTTTTGTTGCAACTTCGAGACTTAACTCTTGTCCGGGACAGACCGTGATTTTATTATCCAGGTCACTGCCAATAACTTTAGTATTAGTTACACGATCAATAGTGTGAACTCTAAGCTGATCTAATACAGAAGCTGTACCTCCAAAACTAATCACAACTTTGTCATATGGCTGCGTTTGTGGTGAAATAATTGTCATTGCCATTGTGTCACCAGAAAGTAGTTTCAATGTCAATAAATTATTATCACTTTCTATTGGCGCACCAACTGCTATATTTCCAGAATAAAGCTGAATAGTGAATCCCTCCAATAAACCAACTGTTAAAAGTGTGCCAGGTTTTGAAATTGTAATTCTTAAACTATCTCCAACCATAGAAGGTGTTCTAAAAGTTGCAGTTAATTCAGCTGCGGCAAGAATTCCTGTTCCAGTAAACATTGTTGCATAAGTAGCAACGTCACCATCGGCCACATTAAATGGATTAGATACACCTACTGTAGATGTTAATGCTCCAATTCCTAAATCTCTTACACCTGAGAAAACATCTTCTATATCACCTTGCCCACAAGCAATCTGTGTTACTTGTTTTTTATAATAAGCATCATAAACATTTACATTTTGTGCCACACTTAGAACAGATCCAAGTTGTACTCTAATACCATCATAATCCTGAGGACCAGAACCATCAGAAGGAACAAATGTATATTCAAATGAATTTTGACCTGGTAATAAGTTTAATAATGATCCTGATACAGATTGTAAAACTCCAATGTCAACAGGATTATTAGATACATCTCGTTTAGTACCTATAACTGTAATATTTTGCCCTACCGCAAGCACACTATTTTCTAAACCTAATTTAACGGTTACCGGAGTCCCCTTAGTAATTGTAGCAGGCCATTGCAGATTTTGCCAAGTAGTTCCAATACCCAAAAGGCCTAGACCTGTTGTTATTGTAGAGTAAGTACTTGGATCACCATCAGCTCCTAAAGTTCCATTTGTTACTACTCCTGTAACAATTGAATCTGATGATTGAGAATTAGCGTATACTCTTTCTAGTAAAGAATCGCAATCAACCGGATCAATAACACTAATTGTTACTGTTTGACTGGTAGTACATGTCCCCAAAGTTGCTATTACCGTGTAGTTAAAAATACCAACTGTATTAAGAACTCCTAAATTTGCTGATACAGGATCACCTTGCTGATTGTACCAGGCAATTGTTCCGTTTGATGAAGCGGTTAAAGTAACCGGAGATCCTTTAAGTACAGCAATTGAATTTGTTACCCCAGTTAATGTTGGTAACGGATTTACTGTTACAACAACGGGCAATTTAACAGATGGACAAGCAGAACCGGTTGTCTGAGCCTGAATAAAATAAGTGCCGTCTGCAGTAATATTTGCCGCAGCTTGCTCTGTCATTATTGTTGTTCCGTCTGTATTAAAGAAAGTGTAAGTTGTGTTTCCTGATGTATCAAAATTTGAAATAGCATCTCTCAAGTTTGCTTTACCGCAAGCGGCATAAGGATTTGTTATTGATAAAGCTGAACCAGTAGGATAATTTACTATTACTTCTTTTAAAGTATTATCTGCATTCTCACAATTACCTTCATTAACTACTGAAACATAGTAAGTATATGGAGCATTTGCAGCAATAAGCCCGCTAATAGTTAAAGCACCTGTTGTAGCATCTTTACTATAAGTTACTCCGTCTATAGTCCCTGTAGTAATTTCTTGTGTTTTATTTTGAGTTGTATAATATTTAAATTTTGCTCCCGCCAAAGCAGATGTTGGAGCCAACGTTATACCACCGGCACAAGATGCTGTCTGAGGACTTGCAATGTTTATATCTGTCTCTAAAGGAACAGGTAATACTGTAATTGTAACAGGCTGACGAAAACTACTAACACATCCAAGGCGTGATGATTCTAAATAATAAGTCGTTGTATTTAGCAATGGACCAGTCGGATTAACAGCTACTACGTTTCCACCTGTTGGAGCATCATACCAGGTAAAGGTTTCTGATCCTGTAGAAGACGCTGATAATGTCGCGGTGCCGTTTACACAAATTGGTGTGGCTGCCCCAGTTATTGTAGGATTTGGAAATCTATAAGAAGCTCCATAAATATCCAAGCTTGACAATGCGGTGAGCAATCCATTTAATTGAATCTTAATACTTGTGAAATCGCCTGCCGCAATAAAACTTGCTCTAAAACGATTTCCTGATAATAACTGAACATTTAAGAGATTATTAATAGTATTTAGATCACTATTTGGTGTACCTAAATTAAAACTTTGCAAGCTGATGTTAGAAAGCAGACTAATATCAAGTAACCCAACAGGAATTCCTAATTCGACATCTATAATATCTCCTGCCTTACCTGCTGTTGTAAAGGTTAATTCTTGTTGAATATAATCCCCTAGTAAACCAAGAGGTATTGAAAGTGTAGCAGCTGTATTATTCAACCCATCTACAGAATTGCCTGGTAAATTAGAGCTACAAGTTAAACAGTTTGTTGTACCTCCTTGGGTTGTTATCTGTGAAGTAGCAGCTAAACAAGGACTAACATTAGTGATAACTATAACATTAATTACAGCTCTATTACTACTCGTACAATTCGAGGACAAATCAGTCGCCTCAACATAAAACGTTTTATTTGCAGTTAAAGCCGGAGTTGGCGTATAGGTACTACTATTTGATTGTACAAGATTTCCGAGAGCATCATACCAATTATATTCAAAACCTGCATTATTTATTACTGCCAGGGTCACAATCTGACCTGACTGAATTACTACACTTGAAGATACAGGAACTGGTGCTGCAGGTAGAGGATTTACATTCACTGTTACTGGTGTACGTGTTGTACTAGAACAGCTTCCAATTACAGCCTCAACATGATAAGTTGTAGAAGCTGATAAAGATGGTGTTGTGTAAGATGTACCTGTAAATAATAAGTTTCCAGCAGTGGCAGCATCATACCAATTATAAGTGGTACCAACAACTGGCGATTGTACAACTATTGTAGTCGTTCCTCCACTACATACATTTAAGGGCGTAGCAACAACTGTCGCTGGTGCCACAGGATTACTTACTGTAATAGTAACCGGATTTCTTTCACTATTCACACAACCATTACGAATAAGTTCAACATAATAAGTAGTATTCGCTGTTAAGACAGGTGTTGTATATGAAGCTGTACTGGACAATAAAGTTCCTGCTGTTGCAGCATCATACCATCTGATTGTTTCACCTGCGTCTAAAGAAGCTGTCAGAGTGGTTGTTCCATTACAAATAGTTTTGTTCCCAGAAATTGCAGGTGCTTTATATCTGTAAGTGGCCTGATAAATATCTAAACTTGTTAAAGCCGTTACCACGCCTCCCAGTCTAATTTCGACACGATCAAAATTAGCTCCGGCAACAATACTGGCTTTAAAACGATTTCCTGACAGTAATTGTAAAGTAACCAAAGGGTTATTAATAAAAATTCTATCATTGTTGTACGTTGCTCCGTTATAAGTTGCCAGACTAACAGCGCCTAATAATGCAACATCGGCAATACCACCTGGCAATTCCAATTCAACATCTACAATATCTCCTGCTTTTCCAGGATTATTAAATTGTAAGGTTTGCTGAATCCATCCGTTTAGTAAACCTACCGGAAGAGTCAGTCTGGCTGCTGTAGCGATATTTCCGTCTACAGAATTATTTGGTGTTGTAGAAGAACAAAGCAAACACAATCCGTTTTGAGTTGTTTGTTGGCTATTCCCTTCTAAACAAGTTCCTAATGGAGCTACTAAAACTGTAACTGTAACAGGTACTCTTGTGGTACTTACGCAGCCACCAACAGTATTACGTGATTCAACATAATAGGTTTTAGTTGCAGTTAAAATAGGAGTTGTAAAAGTATTAGAAGCTCCTAACAATTTTGTTCCTCCCGTTGGCACATCGTACCAGTCCAAGACAACATTTGCTTCAGTAGTAGAAGCAGTTAAAGTAGCATTTTGTCCCGATACTATTGATACACTTTGTGTCAGTACTGTTGCAGGTGCAGGAACTGGCGTTGAAGTAACAGCAACTGTAGTTCGGGTTGCTGAATTACATGCTCCAATTGATGCCTCCACATAAAAATTAGTAACACCTGTTGGTACAGTTGGTGTATAAGTAGTGCCGGTTGCTAAAGCTACACCTCCAGTTGAAGCACTAAACCAGGAATAAGTTGTTCCGGCTACCGGATTTGCAACTGATAATGTAGTGGCCTGAGTTGGTCCCGTAGAACAAATCGTCGTACCAGTACTACTAATAGTTGGTAATACAGGATCGGTGATTGTTATAGCAACAGGGTTTCTTTCACTATTTACACAACCATTACGCGTAATTTCAACATAATAAGTTGTATCAGCTATTAAGACAGATGTTGTATATGAAGCTGTACTGGACAATAAAGTTCCTGCTGTTGCAGCATCATACCATCTGATTGTTTCACCTGCATCCAATGTTGCTGTCAAAGCAGTTGTTGTTCCACTACAAATAGTCTTATTTCCAGAAATTACAGGTACTTTATATCTGTACGTTGCCTGATAAATATCTAAACTAGTTAAAGCCGCAACCACACCACCTAGCCTAATTTCAACACGATCAAAATTGGCTCCGGCAACTATACTGGCTTTAAAGCGATTTCCTGATAGTAATTGCAAAGTAACCAAAGGGTTATTAGTAAAAATTCTATCATTATTGTATGTTGCTCCGTTATATGTTGCCAAACTAACAGCTCCTAACAATGAAACATCGGCAATACCTCCTGGTAATGCCAATTCAACATCTACAATATCTCCTGCTTTGCCAGGATTATTGAATTGTAAGGTTTGCTGAATCCATCCGTTTAATAAACCTACCGGAAGAGTAAGTCTGGCTGCCGTGGCAATATTTCCGTCTACAGAATTGTTTGGTGTTGTAGAAGAACATAGTAAACACAATCCGTTTTGGGTTGTTTGCTGACTATTGGCTTCTAAACAAGTTCCTAATGGAGCTACTAAAACTGTCACTGTTACAGGTACTCTGGTGGCGCTTACACAACCTCCAGCAATATTGCGTGATTCAACATAATAAGTTTTAGTTGCAGTTAAAGCTGGAGTTGTAAAAGTATTCGAACTTTCTAATAGTCTCGTTCCTCCTGTAGGGACATCATACCAGTCCAAAACAACATTTGCTTCACTGGTTGAAGCATTTAAAGTCGCATTTTGACCCGATAATATCGATACACTTTGTGTCAGTACCGATGCTAGTGCAGGAACTGGCGTTGAAGTAACAGGAACCGCAGTTCGGGTTGCTGAACTACATGCTCCAATTGAAGCCTCTACATAAAAAGTGGTAACACCTGTTGGTACAGTTGGTGTATAAGTAGTTCCAGTTGCTAACGCTACACCTCCTGTTTGTACATCATACCAGGAATAGGTTGTTCCGGCTACCGGATTTGAAACTGACAATGTAGTGGCCTGAGTTGGTCCTGAAGAGCAAATCGTCGTACCGACACTACTAATAGTTGGTAATACGGGGTCAGTAATAGTTATAACAACAGGATTTCTTTCACTATTTACACAACCATTACGGGTAATTTCAACATAATAAGTAGTATTAGCTGTTAAGACAGGAGTTGTATATGAAGCTGTACTGGACAATAAAGTTCCTGCTGTTGCAGCATCATACCATCTGATTGTTTCACCTGCATC